>DATBNA010000479.1:0-2417 GCA_036554545.1 Hyphomonadaceae bacterium | reverse complement strand
CTCTTCCTCCAGTGCTTGCGTGCATGCGCTCCACACATGCGTGCAAATGGATGAACCTGCTTCGTGAAGGCCCAGCCATTCGCCCGAGCTAACGTGTGCGAGGAGCGCCGCGTTCCTGTGAATGACGACACCGTAATGCGACCGCATGCGGACGAATCATCCGCGTCCTGATGGCGCCGGTAGTTCCGCATCAACTGCAGTTGGGGATCAGCTAGGGAGTTCGCGCAACACGTAGTCGATCTTCGATCCTTGCGCCTCGAATGCGCATTTCACCCAGCGGCCTGCGGCGTCGTACCAGAAGGATGCGGTGATCTCGGACTTCACCAGGTAGCGGCGCGCCTCGATCGTTCCTTCGCCCACCCTCACGCGCTCCAGTCCCATGTCGGTCACCGTCATGGGAAGCATGGCGCCGGTCTCCGTCGAAAACATTGTGGGCTGCTTCATCTGGGCGATGTTCCAGTGCGTGGACGGGATGACGACGCCGGAAAGAAGTCCCTTGAACGCCGCGCCGATGACATTGAAGCCTCCCTCGGCGGCGGAGACGGTGAGCTGCTTCCACTTTCCGTCCCGCTTCGTGCGCGCGGCGACCGCAATCAGGCGGCCGGCGGAATAGCGCTCCGTAACATCGTGCACGTAGTGGAAGAGCGTCAGCGGCCCGAGCGTCACCTTGAGCTCGACATCGCTGGCGACCGTCAGCGTATCGCCCGACTGCTGGAAGGAAACGACATGCGTCCCGAACCTGGATCCGTCGCGGAAGACATCGAAAACGAATCTGTCGCCATCGCCAGGCTTCCAGTCCTGGGCGAAGGCGGGCGTCATCAGGACCGCAAGCCCGGCAAGAAGAGTGACGAAAAGGCGGATCACTGCATCGTTCGCGGCCTGGCCACGCCCCATCCGAACAATCCCAGCATGCCGCTGAGCGGTTTTCCCGACTCAGTCGCCAGCAAACAGACACAGGTCCTGTCGCCAACCGCCCGCGGCTGGTGCTTCATTCCGGGCTCGGCGAAAGCAATGTCTCCGCGCTCGTACTGCCCGAATTCATCGGCGTATGTTCCCACGAGGACAACCGTAACGTCCCGCCGCCCGTGATGGTGTGCAGGGGCTGTTTCACCCGGATCCAACCGCAACAGACTCGCCATCCGCGTGCCCGTCGGCAGCGTCTTCACGCCGAAAATGTCCTTTCGCCATTTCAACGCGAGCAGATCGCCCCTGATGAAAGGATCAAGACGGCGTGCGGCGACGTTGCCTGTCTCCTGCTCCCCGAGCCGCGAGGCGTCGAAATACTCTGCTGGCAATGGCCGGGTCTTTTCGAGCAGCGCGCCGCCCACAGCGTCCAGCATTTCCGAATTCTTCCCGCCCTCAGCCGAAAGAACGCGGTGAAGGTCGGCAGCAAGCCGTTCAGCCGGCGACAGCACGCCTGCCGCATAGTCGAGCATGAAGGCCGCATAGGCGTTGTCGTGCAGCGTCATGACAGCCCTTTTGGTCCGCGCTGACGGGCGAACTACCCGGCAGTACGCAGCTTTTAGTAGGGCGGATCATTCCTCTGGTTCATGGCGGTTGATCGGGCTGCACAATATCCCTAGGTCATAGAGCGCGTTCCGAATCCCCTCAGGGCCAAGGGCCTTTTCCCATGCGGACATACAGCAACGTTATCGATGCGATCGGCCGCACGCCCCTGATCCGGCTGAGGAAAGCGTCGGAACTCACCGGCGCCAACATCTACGGCAAGGCGGAATTCCTTAACCCTGGCCAGTCGGTGAAGGACCGGGCTGCGCTAGGCATGATCCGCGATGCGGAACGTTCGGGACGGTTGCAGCCGGGCGGCGTCATCGTGGAAGGCACTGCCGGCAATACGGGCATTGGGCTGGCAGTCGTCGGCAATGCGCTGGGCTATCGCACCGTGATCGTGATGCCGCGTACCCAGAGCCAGGAGAAGAAGGACGCTGTGCGCAGCCTTGGCGCGAAACTGGTCGAGGTCGACGCCGTACCTTACGCCAATCCCAACCACTACGTGAAATACTCGGCCCGGCTTGCTGAAGAGATGGCGAAGACTGAGCCCAGGGGCGCCGTCTGGGCCAACCAGTTCGACAACGTGGCCAACCGCCGTGCGCACTACGAAACGACCGGGCCCGAGATCTGGGAGCAGACCGGCGGCAAGGTCGATGGCTTCATCTGCTCGGTCGGCTCGGGCGGCACGCTCGGCGGCGTCTCCATGGCGCTCAAGGAACGCAGCAAGAAGGTCCACATCGGCATCGCCGACCCGGGCGGCGCCTCGCTGTATTCGTACTACAAGACCGGCGAGCTGAAGGCTGAGGGCACCTCAATCACCGAGGGCATCGGCCAGTCGCGTATCACGGCCAATCTCGAGGGGGTGGAGGTCGACGATGCCTGGCGGATCAATGACGCTGACGCCGTGA
>DATBNA010000667.1:0-4315 GCA_036554545.1 Hyphomonadaceae bacterium | reverse complement strand
GTCGAAGCCGACAAGGCCAGGCAGCGCGATCTGGGATCTGCCATCGGCCACTACTTCGCATACCGGGCCGGCATGCTGGAGCGCGACCTGAGCGACCTCTTCCGAACCGGCTGGCGCTCTCTCGCCATTGGGGTGGCGGTGCTCGCGGCCTCGATCGCGCTGAGCCAGGCCGTGCGCACGGCAGTTCCGAACTCAGGGTTCGCCCGGCTGGTGGCGGAGGGCATCATGATCTTCGGCTGGGTTGCGAACTGGCGGCCCGCCGAGATCCTGCTCTACGACGTCTGGGCCGCGCGACGACGCCTCGATCTCTACCGGCGCCTCGCCGACGCTGAGGTCGAGCTGAAGCCGTTCTGATCTTGGCTACGATAGCGCCTGCGCCAATGGTCGGTCGGCCGGCTCTTGGTGGCGCGAGAGGTCTTGAGGTTCGGCAAGGGTCTCGACATCGTCAATGGCTTGCTGAACCAGAGAGCGGAGCTCGCGGGCAGTCCACATCAACGCGACGTTGTTGATCGTTCCGATCGTAGTGTCCGGGTCCACGGCGGAGATCTCGACGTGGCCCTCGGCTTGCTGCTGAACGACCACGTTGCAGAGCAGGATGGAACCAATGTCGCCGTTGGCCTGGATGGCTCGGTGAGCCAAGGGCAGGCTGCAGGCGCTCAGAATGAGGTAGGGACGGAAATCGACCGCGAGATGCCTCTTGAAGGCATGACGCAGGTCGATTTCGGCCAGGATTTCGAGGTGATGGCCTTCGAGGGCCTGCCTTGCGGCGGCAACGGCGTCCTCGAAGTTCATCCTGACGGACTTGGAGAAGTAGCGCATGTGAACCTCCTACTCATGCGAGCGCTGGTTGGACGAGCCGCCGCTACTCGGCTGACCGCGTAGGGCTTCCCGTTGGTCGCATCTCCTCTGACGGGTGGAGCATGGGCCTTGGTCTCGAGCTACCGACATGCGGCTCATTGTGACCGTCCACGAGGTTGAGCGCCCGTGACGGCTGGACCGCATTCCATCCTCCATGTCTCTTACCCGACCGGCTGGGCTGCGCAGATCGCGTTCGCCCGGAGAGAAGCTGTCGGTAGATGTTGATGTAGTCCCGCGCCATTCGTTGGGCTGTGAAGCGACGTTCGAAGTCGGCGCGCACCTCGGCACGATCCAGGCTCGCCGCTCGTGGAACTGCGGCGACGGCCTCTTCGATCGTGTCGACAACGAACCCGGACACGTGGTCTTGGATGATTTCGCCAACCGATCCACGGCGATAGGCAATGACGGGTGTGCCACAGGCCATCGCCTCGATCATGACCAGGCCGAATGGCTCGGGCCAGTCGATCGGAAACAGAAGGGCTGTCGCGCCGCCGAGCAGCTGCGCCTTGTCGCTTTCCCCGATCTCCCCGAGGAACTCGACCTGCGGATGGGCCGTGATCATCGGGAGGATCGTCGTCTCCCAATAAGCTTGGTCGCCACGGTCGATCTTGGCCGCGATCTTCAGCGGCAGGTCGCTGCGCACTGCGATCTCAATCGCCTGGTCGGGGCGCTTCTCGGGCGCAATCCGACCGAGGAACACCAAGTATCCATCGGCGTTGCGCCGGAACGGAAGGACATGGCCGGGAAGACCGTGATGGACAGTACCCAGCCAGTTCACATCGTTGAGGTATTGCCGCTGGCTCTTCGAGATCGAAACGAGGGGAAGGTCTCCAAACGTCGCATAGAAAGGTCTGAGATCAGGCAGATCCAGGCGGCCGTGCAGGGTGGTCAGTGTGCGGTCGGCGAGGCTGTGAACCAGCGGCGCGTGAAGCACATCGATGTGGAAGTGCAGAATGTCGAACTGGTTGATCCTGCGCCCGACCTCGTCCAGCATGATCATGTGGTAAGGCAAAGCGTCGCGCACCTCAGGATTGAGGCGCAGCGCGGTTTCGCAGCAGCGCACCAGCCTGGCTGAGGTCTGAGAGTCGCCGCTCGCAAAGAGCGTCACCTCATGCCCCTGGCGCACGAGCTCCTCGGTCAGAAACGAAACGACACGCTCTGTGCCCCCGTAAAGCCTGGGCGGCACGCATTCGTAGAGAGGTGCAATCTGGGCAATCCGCATCGGCAGCTTTCCCAGGATGGGTTAACAGTCGCCTGGCGAGCCAAGGCAGTGGTCGCGTAGGGCCGATGATGGCGGGCCGCTTTGATGTGGCTCAATCTCTTGCCTGCAGGCCGATGTGATGTTTCGCACTTGGCCCTGTGCAGCCCTGCAGGTTGCGAGGGACGGCGCGAAAGTGAAGGACGGCTGATGACGGCGGCTGGCTCGGCCGATCGGGACGGCGCTCGCAGTGCACTTGAATCTGCCGAGGCGCCGGCTGTTTCGAACGCAACCGGCGCAGACCATGCGGAGACCTCGGCGCGCACGTTCCGGCTCGTCCTTTACGATGCGCTCGCCAGCGAAGCGATGGGAACCCTGACGGCGGGCGTCTTTCTCGTCGGTTTCGCGGTCGAACTTGGCGCGAGCAACTCCGCCATAGGCCTGCTGGCCTCAGTGCCGTTCTTTGTGCAGCTGCTGCAGCTGCCGGCGGTGGTCGTGGTTGAGCGCGTTCGGGCGCGACGCGCGATCTGCGTGTGGACCTCAGGCATCGGCCGCGGCTTTCTCCTTGCCGCCGCGTTCGCGCCGCTGGTCGCGGCCTCTGCAGGGATCGGTGCCTTGATCGCCTTTCTTGCCGTCCATCAAGGAATGGCCGCGGTCAGCGGCTGTTCATGGAACTCGTGGATGCGCGATCTCGTGCCGGAAAGTGAACAGGGACGCTTCTTTGGGAGGCGCACCGCCGCGGCGACGGCACTGGCAACCGTGCTCGTCCTGCTGGGTGGCGGATTCGTCGAACTCTGGAAGGTCTACATCCCGGCGAGCCCGGTGATCGGCTATTCGCTTCTATTCGCGCTGAGCGCGGCCATCGGCCTCTTTGGCGTCTATCTGCTGAGCATCACGCCGGATCGGCCGATGCCACCGGTGGTGAGGCATGTGCATCCGCTGCACCTCATCTGGGGCCCGTTCCGCGACGCCAATTTTCGCCGCCTCGTGATGTTCCTGGCGTCGTGGAGCTTCGCCGTCAATCTGGCGGCGCCCTTCTTCGCCGTCTACATGCTCAAGACCCTCGGCTATCCCATGACCACGATTACAGCGCTGACCACGGCAAGCCAGTTGAGCAACCTGGCCGCACTTGGGCCCTGGGGCCGGTTGATCGATCGCTTCAGCAACAAGGGGGTGCTTGCTGTATGTGCGCCGCTCTTCCTGGGCTGCATGTTCGCCTGGACATTGACGGGACTGCGCTGGGTCGAGCCGGTCGCCGTTTATGCGCTGTTTGGCATTCATATCCTGATGGGCATATCGACGGCCGGAATGGCGCTTGCGTCCGGCAACCTGGCGATGAAGCTCTCGCCGCGCGGTGAAGCCACCGCCTATCTTGCCGCCAACAGCGTCGTCACGTCAGTATGCGGGGCGATCGCGCCGGTCATCGGAGGTCTGACCGCCGATTTCTTCGCAGCTCACCAGCTCAGCTTCTCATTCACCTGGAGTGGCGGGCCCGAAGAGGTCACGGTCCAGGTTCTGCGTTTCCATGGCTGGACGTTCTTCTTCGTGATCGCTTCCTTTCTTGGTCTCTATTCGCTGCATCGAATGGCGATGATTGAGGAAGGAAGCGGCGAAGCCGATCGGCTTCTCGTGCGCGAGTTCCTGCTGGAGGCCCGTCGCTCCATGCACAGCCTGTCGACCGCGGCGGGGCTGCTGCGGATTGCGCGCGCGCCCTTCTCCTTCGTGCGCACCGCCGCCTCGCGTGAACGGCCCAAGAAGGGATGCTGAAACCAAGGGACCCGGCCTCCGCGCGGGGGAACCTGGGTCGATCCCGACGCGGGCGGGACCGATAGGTCCTTGATCGAAATCAATGTTTCTTTGCCGCGACGAGCGTGACGCTCGGTCGCTGGCAGAGAAAGCGGGTGGCGATGGTGGCGTTTGATTGCCCAACTCGCATGAATGGCCGTGTGCTTTCGCCTCCGGGCGCAGACCCGGGCTGGGTCCTGATCGAAGACGGCGTGGATCCGGCGCGCGAGCGCGAGATCGAGTCGCTGTTTGCCCTCGGCAATGGATACCTGGGCACCAGGGCCTGGATTGGCGAGGGCAGCCGACGCTCGCATCCTGCGACCTTCATCGCCGGCATCTACGTTGCGGATGGCGGATTGGGGCCCAGGCTTGCAGTACTTCCGCAGTGGCTGCGCGTGGCGGTCACGGTGGAGGACCAACTGCTGTCACTCGATGCCGGCCGCGTGCTGTCGCATCGGCGAGCCCTTGACCTGC
>DATBNA010000664.1:0-2084 GCA_036554545.1 Hyphomonadaceae bacterium | reverse complement strand
GGCCCCGCGATCACATCGAGGACCGAGACGAGATCCTCCGCCGATCGCGCAATCGGCCCGATCACGCCGAGCAGCACAGGCGCAACCAGCTGTCCGCCATACATGTGCCCGCCCATCGGGATGACGCCATAGCTCGCTTTGTGACCAAAGACACCGCAGAACGCCGCCGGCACTCGTACCGATCCGCCAATATCCGATCCAACTTCCAGCGCCGAGAACCCCATCGCGATCGCTGCCGCGCTTCCGCCAGAGGAGCCGCCCGCGGATCGCGTCGGATCATGCGGATTGTTCGTTCGGCCGTAGATCGGATTCGCCGACTGCCAGTCCGCCAGCGCTGGCGGCACATTCGTCTTGCCGAGCACCACCGCGCCCGCCGCCTTCAGCCGGTGAACGACGATGGCGTCTTCCCGAGCGCGATGCTCATGATGCTCGGGAAATCCCCACGTGGTCGGATGCCCGCGCAGGTCGAAGCTTTCCTTCACTGTCATCGGAATGCCGAGCAGCGGCTTGGTTTCCCCGCGCGCGATGAGGTTGTCCGCAACGCGCGCCTCGGAACGCGCGCGCTCGAAATCGCGAACGACCACTGCATTGATCTGAGGATCAAGCGTCTCGATCCGTGCGATCGACGCTTCGCAAAGCTCCTGCGCACTGAAGGATTTCCGTTTGAGACCCGCGGCAAGATCCGCTGCGGTCGCTGTCACAAGCTCGGCATCGAGGCTCATGCGATCACTCTAGCGGCCGTGTTTGCGGGCGCCAGTTCGCTTTCGACAAATCTTCGGGGGCTTGACGTGAGGGCGTGCGATGGGCTCACTCTATCAACGATAGGCTACGACGCCGCCGACAGAGCGCGCGCTGAGAAGGCTATCGGCCGGGGTTTTCAGGGAGAGAAACAATGAAGGCGACGAAATGGATGCGGCGGGCTTCCGCCGCTGGATTGCTTGCCGCGATCGGCGGCGGCGCATTTGCGCAGGCGCCGCAAGCGGCCTCGACGCTGCTCGGAACAAACTGCAACGCGCCGCCTGTCTACCATTGCCCGGATACGGCCTGCGAAGGCTCCGTGGTCACGCAGCCAGGCAACACCGTCGAGATGAAGACGCGGCGCACCTACTTCCTCGACTGTCCCGCAGGCTACAAGCCGGGCGACAAGGTCACGCTTCTCCTCTCGCTGCACGGCGGCGGGTCCTACGCCAACTGGCAGCGCAACTACGCGCCCTTCTTCGACGTGAAGGACAAGTACAAGCTCGTCATCATGACGCCCGGCTCGCCAACGCGCGCCTGGAGCGCGGCTGACGACCAGTACCTGCAGAACATAGTCGACAGTGTCGTCGGCGCAGTCGGCAAGGCGAACGTCGACCGCTTCATCATCGCCGGCCACAGCCAGGGCGGGGCGACATCCACCCGCATCATTTGTACCGACTATTTCAAGGACAAGGTTGACGTCCGCATCTCGCTGTCGGGCGGACGCAACGGGACGACGATCCCCGCCGGCCGCGGCTTCGGCGCAGGTGGTCTGCCGGTGTGGCAACAGGTCCCGGGACAGCCGCCGGCAGCTGCTGCGACTGGTCCGGGCGCAGCAGCGGGACGGCCTCCCGGCGCTGGCGCAGCTCCGGGCGGGCCTCCCGCCGGCGGTGGCGGACCGCCTGGGGCCGGCGCTGCTTCCGCATCGAACCCGGCGTGCGATTTCTCCACCATCTACACCGCGGGCGAATATGAGAACGCGCCCGCCGAAGCTTCGCCGATGGCCGAGAGATTCGGCTGCAAGCCACGGCGCAAGGAAGAGGACGTCACCGATCCCAAGGCCGGCTATGTGTGGGATTCGACGCGCCAGGACCCTGGCACCGATGGCTGGGGCCGCTATCCACGCTCCGGTCGCGCGGTGGTCTGGGTCTATCCCGACTGCAAGGACGGCCGTGTCGTGGCCGACGTCTCTCGTCTTCAGAAAGGCCACACCGAGGGCCTCGAACCCAATGTGACCGACAAGCTCATCGCTCTCGCGGTCTCGGCCAAGGGCGGCAAAATCAAGAACGGCGCGTGGAATCCACCGCCGCCTCCGCCAGCTTCCACGGGCTTTGGCGGGGGACCTC
>DATBNA010000647.1:0-4700 GCA_036554545.1 Hyphomonadaceae bacterium | reverse complement strand
CAGTACGATGAGCGCCGCAATCAGCGCGCTGACCACGAGAAGGAGGTTCGTCGTGTGCAGGGTAGCCATCACGAACGCGCCAGCCACAAGCAGCACGTTCTCGATCCGGCCGGCCGGCCTGAAATAGAGGAAGATCGCCAGCGCCAGCACCAGGCAGCCGGCAAACACATCCGGCATCATGAAGGCGGCATGGAAGCCCAGCCCGTTCAGCAACGACAGCAGCGCCGCGATCGCCAGCACCGGCTTCCAGTCCAGCCGGCCCCAGGCCAGCTGGCAGAACCGCACGATCAGCAGGGCGCAAACCAGCGCCTGCAGGAGCGCGACGGTCCAAAGCCCGAGAAACGTCCCGATGAAATAGAGCCCGGCCGAATAGATGGGCAATCTGCCGCCCGCCACCGCCGCAAGTTCGCCGTCGGCGGCGTCGGACGCCGGTGATGCCGCAACAGCTGGCGCCGGCGCTGCCGCCTCGCCGCCCCCGCTTCCACCGAATGCAATTTCGAAGATGCGCTGGCCGACCGTGAAATACTGGTCGCTGTCGAAGAATATGAACGGTCCGCCATTTATGATCGCCGGAATCATCAGCACCAGCATGACGCCCGCAACCATCGTCGCGAATGTCAGGCGCGGCCGCGCAATCGCCGTCGACGAAACCGCGCTGGTCATTGCTGTTCCGGAGGCGTCGCCCGGTCCCTGCAGGAAAGATAGGCGAGGCGGCGCTGCTCGTTGCGCACGCGCGAGAGCGTATCGAGGATCAGGCCGATGGCGAACGAGATCACCGAGACCACGGCAAGACCGACGGCCAGGATCAATGTCGGAAAGCGCGGGACCAGTCCCGTTTGTGCGAACGTCATCAGGACCGGAATTGTCAGGGCGATCGCAATGATCATGAGCACGGCGGCGACGCCGCCGAAGAACTCCATCGGCTTTTCGTCGCGCACCATGCGCGTGATCACACGCATGATGCGGAAGCCGTCGCGGAACGTGTTGAGCTTCGACACCGAGCCCGGCGGCCGCTCGAAATAGGGCGTGCCGATCTCCGCCGTCGGCATGCGCAGGCGAAGGGCGTGAACCGTCAGCTCGGTCTCGATCTCGAAGCCATCCGACAGCGCCGGGAAGCTCTTGACGAACCGGCGCGACATCACGCGATAGCCCGACAGCATGTCCTTGAACTTGTCGCCGAACGACCAGCGCACTGCGCCGGTCAGGAACCAGTTGCCGAACCTGTGACCGGGACGGTAGGCCTTCTCCAGCCGCGTCTCCCGCGCGCCATTCACCATGTCGAGATTGCGGTTGGTCAGCTCGGCGATCAGCCTGGGCGCCGACTTCACGTCATACGTGTCGTCGCCATCGACCATCACATAGATGTCGGCGTCGACATCGGCGAACATCCGCCGGACCACGCTTCCCTTGCCCTGCCATGTTTCGCTGTAGACGATCGCGCCCGCCTTGCCGGCTACGTCCGCGGTGCCGTCGGTGGAATTGTTGTCGTAAACATAGACCTGCGCCGCGGGCAGGACCGTCCGAAAATCGGTCACAACCTTCGCGATGGTCAGGGCCTCATTGTAGCAGGGCAGCAGCACGGCGATCACGGGCGAGGGGCGCAGGGGCCTCACCGCCGCTGCGCTCTGTCCCGCGTGTGCGGGCTCCCTTTCAAGGCGCAGGTTGTTCATTGCGACGTGACCTCGCGGACGCAAATGCAGCAAAGCGGTGCAATTGGCCTGCCAACAGGTATCGCACGGCCCTGATCGCAGGACCGGCCTTAACCAACGAAGATATGCATACACTGTCCGGTGAGTTCAGGATAATCCCCAGACATGAGCGCACTCTCGCCTGACCGTATCCCCGTCATCGCCGGCATCGGCGAAATCATCGATCGTCCGAAGGACGTTGCGGCCGCCCTCGAGCCGCTCGCACTGATGGCGGAAGCGGCCCGCCGGGCTGACGCCGATTCCCACGGCCTCCTCGCTCAGGTCGACAGCCTCGACATCATAGCCCTTGTCAGCTGGCGCTACGAAGACCTGCCCGCCCGCCTCTGCGAACGGCTCGGGATCGCGCCGAAGCGCTCTTTCTACGGCACGGTCGGCGGCGAAAGCCCGGTGCGGTACATCCACGAAGCCGCCCAGCGCATCGCGCTCGGAACCAGCAGCGTCGCCCTCATCACCGGCGCCGAGGCGCAATATGCAGTCAATCAGGCCAAGCGCGCAGGGATCGACCTGCCCTGGACGCCCTACGCCGTCAGCGCGCCAAAGATGAAGCGCGCCGCCGACTATGTGCATCCGCTCGGCCACAAGCTCGGCGTCGCCTGGCCGATCAGCGTCTATCCCTTCTACGACGCCGCCACCGCCCATGCCTGGGGCCAGACGCCGGCCGAAGCGCAGGCCGAGTCCGGCCTGCTCTGGTCGCGCTACTCCGCCGCCGCAGCGCGCAATCCCTTCGCCTGGTCGAAGAGCGCGTTCTCGCCGGCCGACATCACAACGGTGACCCCCGACAACCGGATGATCTCGTGGCCCTATGTCAAGCGCATGGTCGCCAATCCGAACGTCAACCAGGGCGCCGCCATCATCGTCACCTCGCTGACGAAAGCACGCGCCGCCGGCATTCCCGAAACCCAGCTCGTCTTCATCGGCGCCGGCGCATCGGCCACTGAACCACGCGACTGGCTCGCCCGCGACGCCTATACCGTCAGCCACGCGCAGGACGCCGTCCTCGAAGCCATGCTCGCGCGCAGCCAGCGCTTCGATGCACTCGAACTCTATTCCTGCTTTCCCGTCGTGCCGAAGATGGCGCGCCGCAAGCTGGGCCTCGGCGCCGATGTCGAGCCCAGCGTCACCGGCGGGCTCTCCTTCTTCGGCGGACCGCTCAACGTCTACATGGCGCACGCCGCCTGCGCGATGGTGCGCGCCGTCCGCGACGGCGCTTCAACCGGCCTCCTCTACGGCCAGGGCGAATTCGTCACCAAGCACCACGCCCTCATCCTCGCCCGCGAGCGGCAGGAGGACTCCGTTCTTGCCGACGCACGTGCGCAGGAAAAGGCCGACGCACGCCGCGGCGCCATTCCGCCGACCGACGAAACGCCAGACGGCCAGGCCACGATCGAGACCTTCACCATTCTCCACGATCCGAAAGGCGAGCCCGTCCAGGGCGTCGTCATTGCGCGCATGGGCAACGGCGCCCGCACGCTCGCACGCATTCCTGCCGCCCACGCTGGAGATCTGGCGCTGTTGACCAGTCAGGACCGCTATCCCATCGGCGTTGGCGGCCGCATCCATACTGGCGCCGACGGAATTCCGGAATGGCGGTCCGCGTGACTGATCACGCATGATCTATCGGGCTTGATCGCTACTCTTGCGTTGATGGCCCTCGCCTCCCACGCCTGCCGTGCTATGACCCACACAATCTTGGGGCCAAACGGGAGAGAGACATGCGCACCGCCAGCCTGATCGCCACATCCGCCTTCGCCATGGCGATGCTTGCCGCCTGTAACCCCTCAGCGCCGGCCGCTACGGGCGCCACGCCCGAGGAAGTCGACGCCGCCAGGACCGCGGCAGTCGCCGAAGCGCGCGCCGCCGATCTCGCCGCCGCCACCGCCGTGCACCCTGACGCCGGCCCAGCCGTCTACTTCGTCAACCTCAAGGACGGCGACACCGTGACTTCGCCCTTCCGCGTTGTCTTCGGCGTCTACGGCATGGGCATCGCCCCGGCCCTGACGGCAAAGGAGAACACCGGTCACCACCATCTCTTGATCGACACCGAACTCACCGACGAAGAAAAGCAGTACGCCATCCCCAACGACGCACAGCACCTGCACTTCGGCGGCGGCCAGACGGAAACCGTGCTCCAGCTCCCCGCCGGCCAGCACACGCTCCAGCTCGTCTTCGGCGACCTCAACCACGAGCTGCACAAGCCTGCCCCGATCATGTCACAGAAGATCACGATCACGGTGAAGTAACCGAAGCGGCCGTTACAAATCGCGACAATTGGCGAATCTTCAACGCGTCAGGCGCCTTGAGCGCCGCCGGACGCGCACCACATTTCCGCCAAGGAGAAACTTGACCCGACATGCGCGGCTCGAACCACATTCGTACATTCATGCTGCTGGCGGCGCTGACCGCCCTGTTCGTCGGCGTCGGCTACCTGATCGGCGGTCCGACCGGCATGGTCATCGCCTTCGGCATCGCCCTCGTCGGCAACCTCATCAGCTACTGGAACGCCGACAAGATCGTGCTCTCCATGTACCGCGCGGTGGACGCCGGCGAGGACCATCCCGACGCCCGCGTCCGCGCCTATGCGCAGGACGTGCGCGAGATGGCGCGCAACGCCGGCCTGCCTGCGCCTCGCGTCACCATCATCGACAGCCAGCAGCCCAACGCCTTCGCCACCGGCCGCGATCCGGCGCACGCGGCCGTCGCCGCCACCACCGGCCTCCTCGCGATGCTCGACCGCCGCGAGATCCGCGCCGTCATGGGCCACGAGCTCGCGCACGTGAAAAACCGCGACACGCTGACCATGACGGTCACCGCCACCATCGCCGGCGCCATCTCGGCGCTCGCCAACTTCGCCTTCTTCTTCGGCGGCAATGACCGCGAGCGCCCGGGCGGCATCATCGGCGTCCTCGCCATCGCCATCCTCGCGCCTATGGCCGCCGCCCTCGTGCAGATGGCGATCAGCCGCGGCCGCGAATATGAGGCCGACGCAGGCGG
>DATBNA010000624.1:0-12478 GCA_036554545.1 Hyphomonadaceae bacterium | reverse complement strand
CTGCAGCGGCGTGATGTCGGGCAGGACGTAGAACACGCCGCCTTTCCTGAAGGTCGGGCGGATGATCTTGCTGTAGAAGCCGGGCGAGACGTTGATGCAGCCGTGGGTGATGCGGTTGTCTTCCGGCGTTGGCGAAGCGAGGCGCTCCTTGCGCTTCTCCTTGCGGCTGGCGCGCGTGTCGTCCATCGGATGGATCGAAACAGAGGTGGCGTAGTCGACCCACAGCACGTTCTTGCCGCCGGTGGCGGGACCATAGCCGGCAAGATAGCGGCCGGCCGGCGTGGTGCGCTGCTCCATCGGAATGTCCTTGAGCTCGCGGTCGCCGACGCCCTCGGCGGAATCATCGCCGACGGCGGAGCCGACAAGCACAGGCGCAAGGCCGCGGAGCTTGCCGTTTTCGTCGAAGACCAGGATCTGCGCGAGGTTCTTGTCGACGATGGCGAAGGGAAGTCCGCGATTGTCGGCTGTGGCGATGATCCAGCCGGCGACGTTGACCACCGTTTCGGTGACAGGCTGGGCGGGATCGAGCTCGTCGAGCGCCTTGGGAATTTCGGCTGCGGCTGTTTCGGCCGCCTTCGGAGCATCCTTTGGAGCGGGGTTCTTCGTGGCAGGGCTCTTCCGGGCGGCGGGTTTGGGCGCGGCGTCCTTCAGCGTGGCCTCGGCCTCGGCCGGACCCGCCTGCGCGGCGGCGGAGAGCGCGGATGAGCCGCCCCACAGCAGCGCAAGCGCACAGGCCGTCGCCCTCAATGCCCTTGTGAGTTCGGGCGCCTTTTGCAGGTCGGCAGGAATGGCGCTCACTCCGTAACTGGACAAGCCGGGCGCCATCGGGCGGCGCCCGGCCAGATACTTCCAGACCATCCAGACGCCTGGGGGTCAACCAGGGTCGGGTCAACCCCGGGGCGTGCGGGCCGGCGCGGATTGCAGCGTGTTCACGCGGCCTTCCAGCTGATCAATGCGCTGGTTGGCGGTGCGGGCGTCGGTGGCGGCGCCCTGGGCGGCCGAATTGGCGGCCTGGGCGGCGGAGTTGGCCTGGTCGGCGCGCTGCGTGGCGGTCTGCACGCGGGCGTCGAGCTGGTCGATGCGGCTGTTCACGCCGGCGATCTGCTCATCGACATAACCCTGAGTGGCGCAGGCGCTGAGGCCCAGCCCGCCGACCAATATTACGGCGACGACACGAGCGGCGCGATTTTTCAGCCAAGGCATCTTCAGCATCCTCTTTTTGCGACGGCATCCAGGAGGGCCGTCAAATGACACACGTGGAACTTGCACGCCCGGACGGCGCGCTTGCGCGAGTAAGGCGCAAGACGTTCTGGGCGCGGGCGTAACGCAGGACGCGGTCTCTTGTTCCGGCTACGGACGATTTTTGAGGCCAGCTTTCCACGATGTAAGCTTGCCGTGGCCGTCATGCCGACGATGCATCGCCTGCAGATGCGCTTGCGACACGAACGCAATCTCGCGCATTGGGCTGGAGACGTTGCGGCAGGGGCTCTGGATCGCCGATATTTTGCATGTGGCCGGCGCAGGCTGGTGATCGAGACCGCTCGTGCGTGGCGCGCCGATACGGCGGCGGCGCGTGATGGCGAAATCTCCGCGGACGAGTTTTGCGGCAGGAAGAAATGAGCGGACGTCAGCGGCCGCGCGAGGCGCCGGCGGATGCGGGCGCGTTGCGTTGCATCCTTTCGTCCGCCTTGCGCAGCAGGTCGGCGAGGTCGCGATCGGTCTGGTCCGGGCGCGTATAGGCGCGCTGGAGGGGAGGCCTGAAAGCGCGAAGCCATATCGAAACGTTTGCTGTCATCTCTCTTCCCGCGATCGGGTTCGCCGAGAAGACGCGCGAGGCGCCGGCGCGTTCCGCGTTGGACCCGCAATGCCGCGTTTGGGACGATGACAAGGCGGAGAGCTTTCCTATCGGGGCGTAAATACGACGCGCGGGGCGCAGTGTTTTCACAGCGATCCTGTTCGCACCTAGATGTGTTCGGGTTGTTTGCAAGAAGGAGCGGTGCTGCTCCGGCGCCGTGAGCGCCGCGTCACACGAATCGATTGCGGCGGCGGCAGTCGCGGGCTGCCTGAGCTGTCGTCTCTGCCGCGCTGGCGGACTGCCTGCAACAAGCAGCCCGCCCCGGCGCGCGGTTGGAGGAAGGAAGGCGCGCGCCGGAAGCGCCGGCAAATCGGACGTGAGCGCGCCAGCGTGACGACGATGGACTTCATGTCTGGAATCCGAAACTGGCGACTCGAAGCCGCCTCCCGTCCCGTCCCCCACCCAATCAGCGCCCCCCACCATCGGGCGGCTGAGCGCGCTCACGCGAGGGAGCATGGCGGGTGATACTGCCGGGTCATCACCTTTTCGGGGGATGAGATCGAGGAAGCGCCAGGTGTGGCTTTGCGGCGAAGCCGGCTTTCTCAACCGGAAAGCTGCGAGACGATGTGGATAAGTCCGGTGCGGCGCGACACCCCGACCTTGCGGAAGATCGCCTTGATCTGGCTGCGCACGGTTTCATCGGAAACGCCGCGGCTGGCCGCGATGCGGCCGATCGTCTGATCCTCGGTCAGCGCGATGGCGACACTCGCCTCGGCCTGCGTGAGGCCGAAAAGCGTCTGCAGCCGGTCCGCGGCGGTGTTCAGCGCCGGCATGCCGGCGCATTCGAGCAGGATGGCGGCGCGGGAAAAGACGAGAGTGGGCGCGCTGGCGCGCCCGACGACGCGGCCACGCACGATGATCTTGTGTCCGCCGTCATCGAACACCGACACGCGCGGCGCCGTCCCGAACTCCCCGCGGCCGGTCGCGTCGCCAATCAGTTCATCGACAATGCGGCTTGCGGGCTGGGGCAGGCGGAGCTTCGACCCGGCGTCGAGCGCGACGATCCTTCCACGCAGCAGGGTTTCGGCGGCGGCGTTGAGCCAGACGATGCGGGCGCAGTCGTCGAGCAGGAAGACAGCGTGCGCCGCCCCGCCGAACGCCATCGCGACATTCCGGCCGACGGCGTGCACGGATTGCTGGGCCGCCATCATGCGCGCTGCGCGCATCAGGTGCGGCTGCATCACCGCGCTGGTGCGCAATCCCTCCTCGGAAAGCAGCGGCGCATCGAGCGAGCGATGGAAGGCGACCGAGCCAAAACCGGCTTCGCCTTTCCAGATCATGCCTGAGACGCGGCCGAGGCCCATACGCGTGAGGAACTCGTTGACATAGGAGCTGCGTCTTTCCTCTTCCGGCTGCACGATCTCCAGTTCGCTGAACGCCGGCCGGTTCCAGAGCGAAGGCGTGACGAAGACTTTCCGGAGGTGGATGTCCTTGTCGATCCAGTCGCGACGATATTCCGCGTAGATCTCCGGCGTGACCGCGGCGCCGTGGGCCATCATCATGAGATCCGCGCCCTGCGCATCCATGACGCGCACCGCGCACATTTCAGCGTTGAGGAGTCTGGAGGCTTCGCCAAGCAACACCGGCCAGCGCTCCGGCTCGAGCACGGCGTCGTAGGCTGCTCCAACAAGGTGATCGACTTGCATCCGCGCCCCCCGGCGCCCATAGGGTTTTCCCAGCGGAGGAATGTCAAGTTCCGGCGGCAAGCACGAGAAGCGGCCACATGCCGCTGCCGAATCAGCGCGCACGCTGTCCCGCTGCGGAAAACGGTCAGGCCGCCAAAAGGCCGATCAGCGTGCGGACGACCAGCGCCGCCAGAGCCAGGGTTGACAGAATAAACATGTAGAAGCGCCACATGACGACGTTGGTCGTCGTCTGAATGACGGTGTGCACAACGCGCACAGCGACATAGGTCCATGCGAGGCCGACATTGATCGCATCGCCCTGGCCGGCGGCGTGCGCGGCAAGAGCGGCGGCGTAGAAGATGGTCGGCTGTTCCATCAGGTGGTTGTAGTTGTCGGCGATCCACTGCTCGCGGCCGGATGTCGAGAACTCGCGCGTGCGCACAGCCTTCTGCGGATGGATCTTTTCGCGGGTCATGACGGAGGCGCGCGCCGTGATCATCCAGAGCCAGACGAGGATCGACCACGCAACAAGCGTGAGGACAGGCAGGATCAGGCCGTGTTCGTACATGATAGTCCCTCCCAGGCGTCCCGGAAGGATGCATGGGTTCGCGAGCGTGAGACAAGCAGCAGGGCTGCGCGCATCGATCAGAAGATGTGGCATTGACGCAGCGGCGTGCTAGACGGCTGCGCGATGAGCGAACGGCCCGACCACTTTCCGTCCAGGGATGGGCATCCCAAGCACCGGCTATATGGCCGCGCGGCGGGAAAGCCGCTGTCGAAGGCGCAGGCCGGGCGCGTCGAGACGCTGCTGCCAAGGCTTGCGATTCCGGAGGGGGCCGTCGCGCCGCTCGGCCTGTTCGGCGGGAAAGCGCGCGAGGTGTGGCTCGAGATCGGCTTTGGCGGCGGCGAGCACCTGGCGGGGCAGGCGGCGAAGCATCCGGATGTCGGCTTCATCGGCGCAGAGCCCTTTCTCGAGGGCGTCGCGAAACTGCTGTCCGAAATCGAGCACGAGAAACTCGGCAATGTGCTGGTGAGGCGCGGCGACGCCCGCGATCTTGTCGCTCAGCTCGATGCACAGAGCATTGACCGGGTCTTCATCCTGTTTCCCGATCCGTGGCCGAAGACGCGGCATCGCAAGCGGCGGCTGATCCAGCCGCAGTTCGTGGCTGAACTGTCGCGCGTGATGAAGCCGGGCGCGCGGCTGCGCTTTGCAACCGACTGGGCGGATTATGCGAGCCGCGCGCTGGCCGACATCCTGCGCGATGGCCGTTTCGACTGGACCGCAGAGCGTGCGGACGACTGGCGCAAGCCGCCTGCCGATCACGTGACCACGCGCTATCAGGAAAAGCGCCTCGGCGACTGCGCGCCGGTGTTCCTGGATTTCAGCCGCAGGTGACCGGCTACCAGATGCGCCGCTCGGCTGCTTCGCGCAGCGTCTTCGCCCTGTCGGCGTCAACCTTCTCGATCTTGGCGACGTCGCATTCCTGGCCTGCGGCCGGCTGAATCTCGTAGGTGTTGCTCGCCAGCAGTTGCCACGACCACGACGGGAAGAAGCTGAAGCGACGGCCGCGGACATCGAGCTGTCTGCACGCTTCCCTCAGCGTCACCAGATAGTGGTCGCGAGTGACGTCGCGATAGAGGATGTTCTGATTGTCGATCACCCAACCGGCGTCGAAGTCATGGCGCAACTGCATCCTGTCGACGCTGGCGCCCAGCTCAACCAGCTCGGTTTTCCTGCCTGACTCTGCAAGCACCGGCGGCGCTGCAATTGTCATGAGCGTTACAAGCGATGAAGCCAACAGCCTCTTCATGACCGCTTTCCTGTTGCCAGAAACAACATCATAGCAGAAACAGCGGACCTTTCCACATCCTCCAGAGGGCCTTCAGCGTCCCGAATTGGAGCGTGAGCCGTGCGCTGTCCGCGGGCAGGTCCGGTATCGAAATGGCGCGCCGGATGTTGCGCAGAAGTAAGGCTGACGCGCAGCACCCCGTTAAGGCATACTGGCTTCCATCGGCGTGACGTTCTGAATTTTCGGGATCAACCGATGCCCCTGCTGCTCAACGGCAAACACGCTCTGCTGCTCGAGGACGACGGGCTGATCGCGGCCAACACGGCAAGCGATCTTGCCGAGGTCGGCGCTGTCGTCGATGTCGTCGCGACGTGCGGGGAAGGGCTGCGGCTTCTGGGCGAGCAGGACTTCGATTTTGCCGTCCTCGACATCAAGCTGGTCGACGAGACCAGCTATGCGCTTGCTTCGGAGCTGAAGCATCGCGGGGTGCCCTTCCTGTTCATTTCGGGATATGACCGGACGCGAGCCGATTTTGCAGACGCCACGCTGCTGCAGAAGCCGTTCTCGCGCGATGCGTTGCTGGACGCTATCCTGGATCTGACAGGCGAGGAGAATTGTCATGAGCGGGTCTGAGCGGATCACGCAGGACGAGCACGGAACGCCGCTGCGCTGGCGCTCGCCGGGCGGCGTTATGCACGCGGTCGAGCGGACACGATCGGCGGGCGAGCCAGTCTTCGCAAGCCGGACACGATGCGGCCGCGTGGTCGACACGGCCGAAACCTGGGTGGGCCGCGACACGCTTGCCTGCAACACCTGTTTTGACCACGAACATGAAGACCGGCTTCGCCATGATCGTGCTCACGCCGGCGCATCGCACGGTCACTGAAAAACAGAGGCTGCTGCGGGGCCGGTTCTAGACGCCGGGTCCATCGCGCAGCGCCGAGACGAAGGCGTCGCGCCAGGCCGTGACATCGCCCTTGATGATGCCGTGCATCAGCGACTGCCAGCGTCGCCGGCGCTCGGAAAGCGGCATGTCGAGGCCGCGGCGGATGGCGTCTGCGACGTCTTCGGGGCTCAGCGGGTTGACGATCAGCGCATCCTTCATCTGCTCGGCGGCGCCGGCGAACCGGGAGAGGATGAGGACGCCGGGGTCCTTCTCGTCCTGGGCGGCGACGTATTCCTTCGCGACGAGGTTCATGCCGTCGCGCAGCGGCGTGACCAGGCCGACATCGGCGGCGCGATAGATGCCGCTCAGTTCGTCGCGCCGGTAGGGTTGGTTGACATAGCGTAGCGGGACCCAGTCGACGGTTGCATGTGTGCCGTTGACGCGGCCGGAGATTGTGTCGAGGCGCGAGCGCAGATCCTTGTAGGCGTCGACGCCGGTGCGGCTGGGCGTTGCGATTTGCAGGAGGAAGATCTGTTCGGCGCGGTCCGGGTTGTCGTCGAGAAAGCGCTCGTAGGCCAGGAAACGCTCTTCCAAGCCCTTGGAATAGTCGAGGCGGTCGACGCCGAGCAGCATCTTGCGATTGAGCTTGCTGACGCAGGCGCGCTCGTAATAGTCGAGCGAGGCCTTGCTCGCGAGCGAGGAGCGGAATTGATCGACATCGATGCCGATCGGAAAGACGCCGAGCTGGACGCTGCGGCCGAAGGCGCGGGCGCAGGGGTATTCGAACTCGCCGCCGGCTTCGTGGAAGACATAGTCGCTGAAGGCGTCGAGATAGTCGTGCGTGTGGAAACCGATGAGGTCGTAGGCGAAGAAGCTTTCGACCAGCTCGAGGTGTCGCGGCAGGGTGTTGAAGACGTTGCGCGCGGGCCATGGCGTGTGCAGGAAGAAGCCGATGCGGTTCTTCACGCCCCGGCGGCGCAGCTCGCTGGCGAGCGGGATAAGGTGGTAGTCCTGCACCCAGATGAGATCATCCGGCCGGATGAGAGGAAGCAGCGTCTCGGCGAAGCGCTCGTTGACGCGCAGATATCCTTCGTTGAAGGAGCGCTCATAGGCGGCAAGATCCGTGCGGTAATGGAAGAGGGGCCAGAGCGTGCGGTTGGCGTACCCGTCATAGTACTCCGCACGGTCCTGTTCCTCGAGGTCGACAAGCGCGACGGTGACGCCGCCGACTTTCTGGATCGAGGGCTTGCCGGTGAAGTGCTCGGTGATCTCGCCGCTCCAGCCGAACCAGATGCCCTTGTCCTCGCGCAGTGCGGCGGCGAGCGCCATGGCGAGGCCGCCGGCGGTGGCGACGCCGGGATCGGCTGGCGGGTTGACGCGATTCGAAACGACGATGAGGCGGCTCATGAATCCACCTTCAGCTCGAACGTTCCGGCCTCCAGCGACAATTCGAGCCAGAGGAGGACGTCCTGCACATCCTCGAGGCGGCAGGCGGCATGGGTGCGCCGCGGGAGTCCGACGAGAACGCCGACGCCATCGAGCGCCTGTGCAGCGGCGAAAGCGTCCTCATCGGTGATGTCATCGCCGACGAAGATCGGGAAGCGGCCGGTGAATGGCCGCTCCTGCATGAAGGCGCGCAGCATGTCGCCCTTGTCCGCGCCGGGGCAGCGTAGCTCGGCGACCATGTTGCCTTCCTGCAGCTTGAGGCCGGTCGCCCAGGCGACACGGCGCGCAAAGGCGAGCGCCTCTGCGGCCGCTTGCGGCGCCTCGCGATAGTGAAGCGCCACGCCGAGGCGTTTTTTCTCGACGAGGAGATCGGGACGCGGGTGCGCGAAGGCTTCGACGACGGCAATGGCTTTTTCGAGCTGGGGGTGAGGCGAGGCAGAATCCAGCTCGCCTCCGGCGTTGCGCCGTTCAAGGCC
Organism: Hyphomonadaceae bacterium; assembly: GCA_036554545.1. Classification (GTDB taxonomy): domain Bacteria; phylum Pseudomonadota; class Alphaproteobacteria; order Caulobacterales; family Hyphomonadaceae; genus UBA7672. The sequence continues at coordinate 4,400 of DATBNA010000624.1, read as the reverse complement.
GTGCAGGCCCGCGACGCAGGCGATGCAGCCCCCGGTGATCCGATCGACTTCCTCGATCGAGCGGCCGGAGATGATTGCGAGCCTGCCTTCCATCGCCTGGGCGATTTCGCGCAAGAGGCGGTTGCGTTTGGGGTCGGGGCCAACAAGATGCGGCCGCGCCATCAGAGGAGCGAGTGTTCCGTCGAGATCGAGGAACAGCGAGGCTTCCGCAAGCGGAAGCAGGATCGTCTTGTCGGTCAGCAGAATCGGTCCGCTCCCTGGTCCGCGCCGACGCGTAGGCTGGACAGGAGTCCGGAGCGCGCCAGATCAGGATTTCAAATGCTAATCAGATTGAAGATGGTTCATCCACGTCCTCGATCAACCCGCTAGCGCGAGCTAAAGCAAGTCCATGAACCCCCGCACGCAGACAAGGTCAACCCTCGATCTGGCGCCGATCGGAAACGGATCCGTCAATGCGCTGGTGGATAGCGCGGGGACATTCGTGTGGTCGTGCCTGCCGCGGCCTGACGGCGAGCCTGTGTTTTCGGCGCTGCTGGAGCCTCGCTGCGGCGGCTCGGCGGAGGCCGGTTTCTGGTCGATCACATGTGCTGACAATGCCGGGAGCGAGCAGGCTTATCTTCGCAACACGGCCGTGCTGCGCACCGTCCAGCGCGATGCGCGCGGAAATGCATTCGAGATCCTCGATTTCGCACCTCGCTTGCGGCTGCACGGGCGGACCTACAGGCCGGCGGCGTTCTTCCGGATCGTGCGGCCGCTGAGCGGGGCGCCGCGCATCACGGTGCGGCTGCGTCCAACGGCGGAGCATGGAAAACGCCGCGCGATCCCGAGACTCGGTTCGAGCCATGCAAGCTTTGACTGCGGCGGCGCGTCCATGCGGCTCACGACCAACGCGCCGATCTCGCATGTGAGCGACGAGCGGGCATTCCGCCTGGAGACGCCGTTGGCGTTTCATCTCGGCCCCGACGAGCCGTTTCCGGGAGACGTCCTCGCCGATGCCGAGCGCATGCTGGCGGGAACGTCGGACGAATGGCGCGAATGGGTGCGGACGCTGTCCCTGCCGCTGGACTGGCAGGAGGCGGTGATCCGCGCCGCAATCGCGCTGAAGCTTTCAAGCTGGGAAGAGACCGGCGCGATCATCGCGGCCATGACGACGTCGATTCCGGAGGCGCCGAACACACAGCGCAACTGGGACTACCGCTATTGCTGGATCCGCGACGCCTATTACGTCGTGCGCGCACTGAACCGCCTCGGCGCGGCGGACATGCTGGAGAACTATCTGCTCTATCTGCGCAACCTGGTCGACCAGTCGGCGGGCGGGATCGTCCAGCCGGTCTTCGGCGTGGGGCTGGAAATGGAGCTCGACGAGCGCGAGGCCGAGGGGCTGGCCGGCTATCGCGGCATGGGCCCTGTTCGTGTCGGCAACCAGGCGCACAAACAGCGGCAGAACGACGTTTATGGACAGATCGTGCTGCCGCTGGCGCAATCCTTCTTCGACCACCGCCTGCTGCGCATGGGAACAAGGGACGACTTCGCCTCGCTCGAACGTGTGGGCGAGCGGGCATGGGAGTCCTTCGACAAGCCGGATGCAGGCCTTTGGGAGTATCGAACGCGCGAGAGCGTCCACACCTATTCCGCCGTGCTGTGCTGGGCGGCGTGCGACCGGCTTGCCAACGTGGCTGCGGCGCTCGGGCTGCATGAGCGCGAGGAGTTCTGGCGCCATCGCGCCGCGCGCATCCGCGAACGCGTGGAGAAGGAGGCATGGAACGAAAGCGCTGGCCATTTCTCTGCGAGCTTCGGAGAGGCGGAACTCGACGCCAGCCTGCTGCAGCTGGTCGAGCTGGGCTTCCTGGCGCCGGACGATCCGCGCGCGTCAGCGACGCTCGACGCCGTGGAGCGAGGGCTGCGCCATGGCGATAACCTGTTCCGCTATACAGCGCCCGATGATTTCGGCCCGCCGGAAACGGCATTCAATTTCTGCACCTTCTGGTTCATCGAAGCGCTGCACCGGCACGGGCGCGATGAAGAGGCGCGGCAATTGTTTGAAAATCTCCTGTCGCGACGCACCCGCGCCGGCCTCCTGTCCGAGGACGTAGCTCTCGATACCGGCGAATTGTGGGGCAATTATCCGCAGACGTATTCGCTGGTGGGAATCATCGCCTGCGCCTGGGCGCTCAGTCGCCCATGGCAGTCGGTGAGATAGCGGCGTGATCGTCGTCGCGCGTGGGGAACGCCCATCAATTCAGTTGGCTACTGCCCCGATGCGGACCTGCCAGGCAGGTGTCTGCCCTTCCTCGCGGCGGATCGATTCAGCAAGGCGGATGGGTTCGGCGAGGTAGACACGATGCGTGAATTCGCGCGCCTCGCCGGCGGCGAGCTGCATTGACTCGTCGAGCCGGAAAGTGAGCAGCGGCTGTTCGAGGCGATCGACGAGGGCGAGCATCAGGGCGCCGACGTTGCGCTGCGCCGTTCCCGTGTTGCGGACGGCGCCGGCGACCTCGACGTAGAAGCCGACCTGCGAGATGTCCGCGCCGTCGAAGACCTTCGACATCTGTTCGTAGCCGAAATTCGAAGAGGCGATTTCAACCGCGACGTCGGGAACGCTGGTGCCGGCGCGCGCCAGCGTCCTGGCGCCGAGTTCGCGGAAGTTGGCGTAAGCGCGGGCTGATGCGGCTTCGGCGGCGTCGACGTCGGCCTGGCTGACGCGCTCGGCCGCGCGCTGCCGCCTCATCTCTTCGGCCGCGAGCAAGGCGCCCCAGGCTTCGTCGGTGGCCTCGCCGAGAGCGAAGCTCTCACGCCAGGGCAAGCGGCGCGCCCAGGCGGCGCAGAGGCCATCGGCCTTCAGGCGATCGAGGCCGATCGAAATGGAAAAGCCGCGGCGTTCGCCGCCGCCGTCCGCACCCATCTTGAGGCCGCGATCCGACTTCTGATCTTTCTCTCTTGCTTCCTCTTTCGGCTTCGCACAGTTGCGAAGATTCCAGGTGGACTGCGCTTCGTTGCGATAGATGCGTGTCAGCAGGTTGAGTTCCGGCGCTGTATGGACAGGCGAGGTGATGGCGGCGGCGTCCTGGGCGGTGCGCGGCGCGGTCGAGGGCGTGTCGAGTCCGGCGTCGGCGGCGTCGCACTCGCGGCGCATGCGATATTCGAAAGGCGGCGCGAAGTGGACGTAGACCTCGTAGGTCGTGTCGGGCGGATTGTGAAAGCGGAGCTCGAAAGCCTTCGACTCGCCGGGCTCGAGCGCCTCGACAGGCAGGAGCGAGGTCTGGCCGGCGAGTATGAACTGCCATTGATCGATGGCGGCGAGCGTCAGTGGCGGAAGGTCGGCGCGTTCCGAAGTTGTGTTGCGGACGATGCCGGAGACCGCCATCACGGCTCGGCCGCTTTCGTTGAAGGTGTAAAGGTCGACGTTTTCGAGCACGAGACCTTCGAATTCGGCCTTGGGCAGGTCGTCCTTCTTCATACGGCCGCCGAACATGCTGAACAGCACGCCGCCAGTGATCCCCCCCACCGCGTCCTGCCGCTTGCGTTCGGCGGCGTCGGCTTCTTTCGCCGTGCGCTGGCCAGCTTCGAACGCGACGCGGGTTTCGTATGCGAAGACGGTTGCGTCATAGGCGCGACGGGCGCTTTTCAGGCGGCCGGCGCGGCCGCTGTTGCGCGCGGTGCAGACCATGGCGGCGACTTGTTCGCGCGAATAGTTGGGAACGCGGTGCTGGATCTCCTTGCGTGCGGTGACAACGACGCGCTCGTCGGTCATCGCGCCGTCACCCTGGCCGCGGATGTCGGTGCGCGCGGGTTCGAGCGCTGGTTCACCAAGGGCGATGGGTTGCGCGGCGGCGACGGCTTCTGCAGGCGCTTCGACGGGAGTTGCCTCTGCAACCTCCAAGGCGATCGCTTCTGTCACCGGCGCAGGGACGTCGAGCTGCTGTGCAGTCACGGGGAGCGAATAGGGCTTCTCGTCGAAACTCTTGAGCGCCATCACCGCAAGGCTCTGGCAGCCGCCCAGGGAGACAAGAGCGATGCTCGCAGCGATGAACTTCAGGCACTGCATCGATCCCTCCCGCCTACGGCGGCAGAGGTGGCCGTCCAATTGTGGCGCTGCTTTGGCCGAGGACGCCCGGCCGGGCTGCGGAAACGAAAAAAAGCCCCGCGGTTTCCCGCGAGGCTTTCCTCATATGGCCGGCCGTTAGTTGTTCGCGATGATCGCCGCGATGAGGCCGGTGGCGATGGCGGCAAGGATGATGTCGCCCTTGTCGTCCTGCACATAGTGATAGCCGCGCGGCGGCGCTTTCATGCGGTAGGCGCGGTAGTCCACTTCGCGGTAGCGGCCATTGTAGTAGCCGAGCCGGTCGCCGCGTTTCCACGGCTTGTAGCCGAGCTGGAAGCCGCGCATGCGGTAGGCGTTG
>DATBNA010000578.1:0-3539 GCA_036554545.1 Hyphomonadaceae bacterium | reverse complement strand
TGAGCGCAGCGAAATCCACCGTCAGCTGCACCCGTTCGTGGTGGATTTCGCTGCGCTCAATCCACCCTGCGTTCAGCCCTCAGTCCGAGATCATCTTCGGCGTGACGTAGGCCTGCAGCTTCCACGCGGAGTCTTTCTCCTTGCGGGCAAAGATCGCCGCCGCGGCCGTCGGGAACTTCGCGCGCAACTTCGACTCCATGGCGTTGTTGCGATGGGCGAGTCGGCTCGCCAGCTCGTGCATCCCCGGATTGTGCCCGACCAGCATCACGCTGTTCGCCTCCGCCAGCTCCGCCGCCGCCATCAGCATCTCGGCGCTGCAGTGATAGAGCGAGTGCAGGTATTTCACCTTCGACTTCGGAAAATGAGGAGCCATGAGCTCCCAGGTCTCGCGCGTGCGTCGCGCGTCAGACACCAGCGCGATATCCGGCGCTGCGCCCTCAGCGGCCAGCGCAGCGGCAACCTGCGGCGCATCTTCCCGCCCGCGCGGCGCAAGCGCCCGGTCGAAATCGTCCGTTGCTTCCGGCGATTCCGCCTTGGCGTGACGCATGAGGATAAGCTGAAGCATGAGCTCCTACCGGAACCGCGCCGGACCGGCGAGCTTGTGCAGCAACCACCCCGTTATTGCCAAGGGCTTAAGAGCGGTCCGCGGCGTTCCATCCACGTCATTTCCCGCCGGATTTCATGATTTGTGCCTCTTGTGCGTTGCAATATGATACCCATCATATAATCCACCCACAAAGGGAGCAGGAACATGACCCGGGCCGTCATCGCAGGCTATGCGCGTACGCCGTTCCATTTCGCCAACAAGGGTAAGCTCGCCGGAGTAAGGCCAGATGACCTCGCGGCCATTGCCATCCGGGGTCTGGTCGAGCGAACCGGCGTCGATCCGAAGACGCTGGAGGACGTCGTCCTTGGCGTCGCCTATCCGGAGGCCGAGCAGGGCTCCAACATCGCCCGCCTCGCCAGCCTGCTGGCAGGTCTTCCCATCGAACTCGGCGGCATCACCATGAACCGCTTCTGCGGCTCCTCCATGTCCGCCATCCACTACGCCGTCGGCCAGATCGCCATCGGCGCCGGCGAAGCCTTCATCGCAGGCGGCGTTGAAAGCATGACCCGCGTGCCGCAGGGCGGCTTCAACCACTCCCCGAACCCGCGCTTCAAGGGTAAGGCGCAGAACAATCCCGACGTGATGCTCGACGCCTACATCTCGATGGGCGAGACAGCGGAAAATGTCGCGAAGCAGTTCAACATCTCCCGTGCGGACCAGGAAAAGCTCGCCTACGTCTCCCAGATGAAGGCCGCCGAAGCGCAACGCGCAGGGCGCCTCAAGGACGAGATCGTTCCTGTGAAAACCGCTGACGGCATCGTCGATCAGGACGGCACACTCCGCCCGACCACCACACTCGAAGGCCTTGCAGCCTTGAAACCGGCGTTCCGCGTCGACGGCGTGGTCACCGCCGGCACATCCTCGCCGCTCACCGACGGCGCCGCGATGACGCTGATCACCTCAGAGGACTATGCGAAACGCTACGGTCTCGACGTGCTCGGCCGCATCCGCTCGGTCGCCATCGCCGGCGTCCCGCCGGAAATCATGGGCATGGGGCCCGTCCCCGCTAGCCGCAAGGCGCTGGAACGGGCAGGGCTCACCATCAAGGACATCGACGTCGTCGAGATCAACGAAGCTTTCGGTAGCCAGGCCGTCGCCTCCATCCGCGAACTCGCTATCCCGATGGAAAAGGTCAACATCGACGGCGGCGGCATTTCCATCGGTCACCCACTTGGCGCGACAGGCGCGCGGATCACCGCAAAAGCCGCACAGATCATGAAGCGCGAAGGCAAGCGTTTCGCCCTCGCAACGCAATGCATCGGCGGCGGGCAGGGAATCGCAACGGTGATCGAGGCGATGTGACGCCAACCGGCGCCAACTGCTTTATGAGTGAAGGAACCGATTGGATTGCCGGTACGTTGCGCCATGATAGCGGGGTCCGCACATCATGGAGAACGTCCCTGCACGCCAAGCTGATCGCCCTGGTCGCGTTCGCGAGCCTAATTGCCGCGCCCGCAGCATTCGCAATGCCCGGCCTTCTCGAAGGATCGGGCGCGCTCAGTGCCGAGTATCGCAACGCGCTTCTCGGCGTCGGCATTCTCGTCGGATGGATTGCGCTGGCGCTTCTTCTGCCTGACTTCGACGGCCGTCACGACGAAGACTGGGGCGGCGATCAGGAAGAATGGAAGCCGTTCTAGGTTTCGCTAGCTCACTACAAAACGCAGCAGGGTGCGGCTCGGATCGTCGCCTTGCCGGGTCAGCGTTTCCACTTCGCCGACATTTGCCCGCGCAACCGCGTGCGGCCAGAAGCGCAGGGCAGGCGCATTCCGTTCCATGATCGCGATCTCCCATTGGCCGGGATGGCTGTTGAGGATCTGCTCGACCGCGCGGCCGGCTACGTCCTTCCCGCGATAGGCGCGCAGCACAAAGAACTGCGCCATGACGAAGTCGGCAGGTTTCCCCGAACGTGTATTGTTGTCGAGCAACGCAAACCCCGCAAGCTTGCCATCCGCCCGGATGAACCACACCGACCGCTCGGGCTTCGTCCAGTAGTCCTCCAGCCCCATCTCGTCGCCAAAGCGCCCGTCCTCGCCGACATCGAGGTTCTGCGGCCCGAGAAATTCGGTGAAGTCATGAATGTAGAGCTGCGCCAATGCCTGCAGCGTTGCGCGCTGCTTGGGCTTGCCGCGTTCGAGAGATACGCTTTCAACCATCTCGGCATCCAGAAACGAAAGAGGCGACGCTCACGCGCCGCCTCTCCTTTACCCCTTCACGCACACAACTTGCTTCAGCGTGTGCACGACTTCGACGAGGTCAGACTGCGCCGCCATGACGGCGTCGATGTCCTTGTAGGCCATCGGCGTTTCGTCGATGACGCCTTCGTCCGTCCGGCATTCCACGCCCTTGACCGCCTCGCGGTGGTCCTTGAGCGAGAAGCGCCGTTTCGCTTCACCACGGGACATCGCCCGGCCCGCGCCGTGTGAGCACGAGCAAAACGACTCCGCATTGCCTTTCCCGCGCACGATGAACGAGCGGGCGCCCATCGACCCCGGGATGATGCCGAGTTCGCCTTCGCCCGCACGCACCGCGCCCTTGCGGGTCACCCAGACGTTGGCGCCGAAGTGCTGTTCCTGCTCCACATAGTTGTGGTGGCAGTTCACAGCCATCTTCCCCAGCTTGAACTTGGGAAGGACCTCGCGCATTGCGCCGAGCGTACGCTCCATCATCGCTTCGCGGTTCTGGCGCGCATAGTCCTGCGCCCAGCCGACGGCTTCGATGTAGTCGTCGAAGATCGGTTCTCCTTCGATGAAGAAGGCGAGGTCCTGGTCCGGCACGTGGTAGCCGAGCACGCGCTTCTCGAGCATCCGGCGGGCGGCCTCGATGAAGTACTGCCCGATCTGGTTGCCCGTTCCGCGTGATCCCGAGTGCAGCATCACCCAGACATGGTCCCGCTCATCGAGGCAAACCTCGATGAAGTGGTTCCCTGACCCAA
>DATBNA010000563.1:0-10524 GCA_036554545.1 Hyphomonadaceae bacterium | reverse complement strand
GTGAGGTTCGGCTCCGGCAGCTCCTTGCGGAAGTCGGCGATGATGCGTGCAAGCTCGTAGGCGGCGCCATCGCCGGCGTCCTTGCCGAAGATGCCCGATGAATGACCGGACTTCGCGCTGGTCGTCACTGTCCAGCCGGAGGACGAGCGCCGCGCGATGGAGCCGTGATCGACGCCATTGTCGCGGGCCAGCGCCTCGAACTCCAGCGCCACATCGCTTGCCTTCGCCGCGGCGACCAGCTCCTCCCGCGACACATTGCGCGGCGCGCCGACGCGCTCTTCGTCGCCCGTAAGAACGATCGTGATGTGGGCGTCCTTGAGACGGCCCGCCTCCTTCATGGCGCGCAGCGCCTGCACCATGACGACGAGCCCGCCCTTCATGTCGTTGACGCCCGGGCCTTCGGCAACGCCGGGCGAAAGCGTCTTGTACTTCTGGAACGGGCTGGCCAGCTCGAACACTGTATCGAGGTGCCCGATCAGCAGCATGCGCTTGCCCCCGCTGTTTTTCGGGCCGGCGTGCGTGGCGACCAGGTGACCGGCGCGGCCGACCTTGTCCATTGGAACCCAGCGCACGGCGAAACCGAGGTCCTCGAGCTCCGCCCGCATCATCGGGCCGACTTGGGTGACGCCGGCGAGATTCATGGTGCCGGAGTTCACATTGACCAGCTTTTCCAGCAGCTGCTCGCCGCGCGCCGTGTCCTTGTCGACGGCGGCGATCATCGCCTTTTCCGAACGATCCAGCGCCTGCGCCGGCGCAACCGCGCACGCTGCGAAAGCCGCCGCTACAAACACACTGCGCATGGGATTCTCCCGACTGACGCCGGGAGTATGCGGGTCGCAGCCGCTCTAGCAAGCCGCGATCAGCTGCGCCTACCGCCTGGCGTTGCCGTCCTTGTCGCCAAAGTACCGGAAGAACTCCGAATCCGGCGAAATCACCAGAGGCGTGCCTTCCTTGATCGCTGCTTCATAGGCGATCAGCGACCGGTAGAAGGCGAAGAACTCCGCATCCTTGTTGTAGGCCGAGGCGTAGATCTGGTTGCGCAGCGCATCGCCTTCGCCTCGCAGGGTCTGCGACTTCTGGTTGGCGTCCGCGAGGATGACCGTCACCTGCTTGTCGGCTTCGCCGACGATGGTGAGGTAGAGTCCCTGACCTTCGGCCTGGTACTGGTTCACCTTCTGCTGCAGTTGCGACTTCATCCGTTCATAGACGCGCTGCGAGTTGGCTTCCGGCAGGTCAGCCTGGCGGATTCTCACGTCGATGATCTCGATGCCCAGTGGAGCGATGCTGGTCTGAAGCGTCGAGCGGATGCGTTGCATCACGGTGGCCCGCTGCCCGGAGATGATGTCTGGCTGGCTCACCTTGCCGAGTTCGCCGCGCAGGGCCGCCGTGAAGCGCTGGCGCAGCTGCGCTTCGCCGTTGGCCATGGTGGTGGCGGAACGGAAGAACTGCAGCGGGTCACGGATGCGGTAGCGGGCGATGGCGTCGACTTCGAGACGCTGCTGGTCAGCCGCGATCACCTCCTCCTTCTCGAGGTCGAAGCCCATGTTGCGGCGATCGTAGGTCAGCACGTTCTCGACCACCGGCCATTTGAAGTGAAGGCCAGGGCCATAGTTGGGCAGGACGCCGGATGCCTGCGCCGCGTTGACCGTCAGCTGGGCCTCGCCGAAGCGAAGCACGATCGCCTGCCGGTCGATCGGCACGATGTAGAAGGCGTTGGCCAGGACGACGATCAGAACCGCCGCGATGATGCCGCCGATGACGAGGATGCGTTGCATGACTAGTTTCCCTGCGCCGGCGCCGGCTGGCGGCCACGCAACTGGTCGAGCGGCAGGATCGGCACCGCGCCCGACTTGTTGTCGAGGATGATCTGGTTGGTCTTGCCGAGGACACGTTCCATCGTCTCGAGGAACATGCGCTCGCGGGTGACGCGCGGAGCGGCGCGATACTGCTCATAGACCAGGTTGAAGCGGTCTGCTTCGCCTCGGGCGTTCGCCACGGATGCCTCCTTGTAGGCTTCCGCCTCCTGGATCATCTGGCGCGCCTGGCCTTCGGCTTCCGGCACGACCTTGTTGCGATAGGCGATGCCTTCGGCCTCGCGGCGCGCCCTGTCCTGCTCGGCGCTGGTCACTTCGCGCTGCACCTCGACGACTTCGGCTGGCGCCGTCGCCTGGCGCAGCGAGATCGAGACGATCTCGACGCCGGCGCGATAAGAGTTGAGCGTCGTCTGCATCAAATCGCGCACGCGTGTCTCGACGCCAGTTCGGTCGCCGGTGGTGATCGGCTCGAAGGCTGACGTGCCGACGACTTCGCGCATCGCGCTCTCGCCGATCTGTTCGATCAGTTCGTGGCGCTGCGAGCGGCCATCGACCACGTCGACGACGTTGAACAAGTAGTCGCGTGGCTCGGCGATGCGCCAGTTGATCGTGAAGTCGATGTCGACAATGTTCTCGTCGCCTGTCAGCATGAGGTTGCCGTCGGCGCCCGCGCCGATCTCGGTCTGGATGATCGAGTTGACGCGCACGATCTCGTGCCGTTCGATCGGGTTGGGCAGGCGGATACGGAAGCCGGGCTCCTCGTAACGGTGGAAATTGCCGAAGCGCAGCACGACGGCGCGCTCCTGTTCGTTGACCTGGTAGATGCCGGTCAGCAGCCAGCCGATCAGGCCAATACCAACCAGGAGCAGAAGGCCGGTCGTGCCGAAACCGCGCGCGCCGCCGCCGCGGCCCGATCCGCCGCCGCCGCCATCGCCGCGACGCTTGAACCTTTCCTGCATGCGCCGGAGCGTCTCCTCGAGGTCCGGACGATCCGAACCCGGCTTCTGCGGGCCCTTGCCGGGCGTGCGGCCCCAGGGGCTCTCGCCGCCATTGCCGCCGCCGGAACCACCAGAACCACCGGAGCCGCCGCCCCACGGGCCGCCGCCGCCTCCGCCTTTCTGATCATTCCAGGGCATCAGCCCCTCCTCTTGCGCGTATTTGGGGAGATTTGTGTACTTTAGTAGTTGAGCCCGCATTAAAGCGGCTTCAAGGCTGGCAGATAAGCGCCTTTCTCCCTTCGCGCGACTGGACGCGACGTCGCGAAACACCTGACGATGACGTGATCCGCGGACGCCAATATTGGAGTCTGTCCAGCCGGTAATCGCCGTTACTTGGCCGGAGCTGACGCGGCGTTGCGGCGAAACCCATGGCTGCGATCTTGCAGTCTCCGTTACCCATGCTCGCGACCCCATCGCAGACATTGGACACGCATGTCCCGGCTCAAGGCGTTAACGCCCACCGGGAGGTCGCCGTCATCATCGCCGCCTGGCGCGCCTCGGCGACGGTCGGGCGGGCGGTCGCTTCCGCCCTGAGACAATGCGAGACGGCCGAAGTCGTGGTGGTCGACGACTGCTCGCATGACGAGGGCGCAACCATCGCCGCCGCCCACGCTGCCGACGACGGCACCGGTCGCCTCAAGGTGATCGCCCTCGACCGCAACTCCGGCCCCTCCCGCGCCCGCAACGCCGCCATCGCCGCCAGCCGCGCCCCCTGGATCGCCATCCTCGACTCCGACGATTTCCTCGAGCCCGGCCGCCTCGCCACGCTCCTTGCCCTTGCCCACGAAGGCTACGATCTCATCGCCGACGACCTGATGCAGACGCCCGACGGTCAGCCTGTTTCCGAAGGCAAACCGCTGTGGTTCGGCGACGACCGCACGCCGCTCGACGTCAATTTCAGCCTTTTTGTCGGCAGCAACATCACCCGAGCCAATCGCCACCGCCGTGAGCTCGGTTTCATCAAGCCACTGATGCGGCGTGCATTCCTTGAACGAAACGAGCTGACGTACAACGAAGCCATGCGGCTTGGGGAAGACTACGATCTCTATGCGCGCGCCCTTGCCCTCGGCGGCCGCATGCGCCTGATTCCCTACGCCGGCTATGTGAGCGTGATGCGGCCCAACAGCCTGTCGGCAGTCCATTCCCGCGCCGACCTTTGCGCGCTCGAGGCCGCAGACGATCGGCTGCTGGCTTCCGACAAGCTGGTGAACGCGGAAAAATGGCTGGTCCGCGAGCACCGCTTCAGCACGCGCTCCCGCATCGTCTGGATCGACTTCATGGAGATGCTTAAGGCCGGCAAACCCTTCCGCGCCCTCTCGATCATGCTAAGAGACCCGCGGCAGGCGCCCTATGTGCTCCGCGGCCTCTGGAAAATCCTCGTTCGCCGGCTCACAGGCGCGAAGAAATCCTGATCCGCCGTCACAGCGCCTCCGGCAAACGGAGCGCCCTTATGGCCTCAGCCCTCGAAACAGCCGTCCGCGCCGCGCTTGATGCGGTGAAGGATCCTGTTTCCGGCAAGGGGCTCAGCGCCTCCGGCCGTATTTCAGGCCTTGTGGTGCGGCCTGACGGCAAGGTCGGCTTCGTCCTCGAAACCTCCTCCGGCGCGGCCGACGAACCGCTGCGCAAGGCCGCCGAGACCGCTGCCGCGAGCGTCGCCGGCGTATCGGCTGTTACGGCCGTTCTCACAGCCGAAGCGACCCGCGACCATACTCCGCCAGCCGGCCCGCGCCCCACAGCGGCGACTGCCGCCGCCGCACGCCCGGAGATGACGCGCCCTGCCCGCGGCATCGTTGCCATCGCCTCCGCCAAGGGGGGCGTCGGCAAGTCGACCGTCGCGGTCAACCTCGCTGTCGCAGCCGCAAGATCCGGCCTGCGCGTCGGGCTGCTCGACGCCGATATCTTTGGCCCTTCGCTGCCAACCATGATGGGCACGGTCGGCAGAAAGCCCCAGCTCACACCCGCGAAAAAGATGCAGCCGGTGATGGCGCACGGCGTCGCCACCATCTCGCTTGGCTATATCGTCGATCCCGACAATCCTGTCGTCTGGCGCGGGCCGATGGTGATGTCTGCCGTGATGCAGCTCATCAACGACACCGATTGGGGCGATCTTGATATCCTCTTCATCGACACGCCGCCGGGCACCGGCGAAGTTCAGTTAACGCTGGTCCAGCGCCTGCCGCTCGATGGCGCGGTCATCGTCTCCACGCCGCAGGAAGTCGCTCTCGCCGATGTCCGTCGCGGCGTCGGCATGTTCCGCAAGACGCATGTCCCTGTGCTCGGCGTCATCGAGAACATGGCATGGTTCGAACAGTCGGACGGAAAGCGGGTTCACATCTTCGGCGAAGGCGGCGCGCAGCGCACGGCGAGCGACCTTGGCGTGCCGTTCCTCGGCGCCATGCCTATCCTTCCCGTGCTGCGTGAGGGCGGCGATGCCGGGATTCCGGCCGCGGCCGGCAAATCCACTGCGGCAGAAGCATTCACCTATCTCGCCGAGGCGATCTCCGACGCCCTCGCCGCCTCCCCCAACAAGCCGGCGCCGAAAATCATCTTCGAATAGCCAGTTAGAGCGACGCGGGTCCCTGATCGATGGGCTTTTCGCCGAGCGAAAGCAGCGCACGCTCGATAGTCTTGAGGTCTTCGCCGTCATTCGGCCGGTGCGGCTCCATGCCTTCCGTACTCGCGCGCTGTCTTGCCAGCGCGTCGGCTTCGAACTGCCGCAACTTCGCGACCTTCGCCTTCTGGTCGAGCCTGGCATCGCAGAGAACATCTTCGACACGGGGCTTGATGCCTTCGGACATGACGATGTCTCCCGCTTTCCAGTTCGACAGAATGAACGCACGGCGAGCCGGCCGGGAACAAGGAGTTTCGCCGGCGCATTCCTTGCTCCGTGACATCATGCAGAGCCCTTGCAGCTCCGCACACGCCAGCGCTTGGGGGCGCATATGGTCTCGCCATTAATGACTGTGAACAGCACGATGGCTGGCGCTCACAAACTTAATTGGCGCCTCAACAGACGAATCTCCTTGCAAGCGCGTCCGCAGCACTTAACGTTTTGTTTACGACAAAGACCGGGACGGACACGCGCACTTGCGAATGCCGAACCCGGAGCTGGAAGGCCGGGACAGGGGCGGCGGACGGAGTAGCGTATGGGTAACACAGTCAGATTGCGCGGCGAGTTCTGGCCGCAGGATCACTGGGGTCGGGTAACCAACGCCGCCTTGCTGCGCGAGCAGATCGCACAACCCGCACTCGAAGCCGCCGAGGAAGCCGCCGACATAGCGCTGGAACGGTTCGGCGACCGCCTGCACTCTGTCTATCTCTCCGGACCAGCCGCGCGCGGACGCCCCGGCGGCGCCGCGTTCTTCGTGCTGCTGCGCCTGGGCGCGTCCGTGGCCGCCGCCGACGCCCGCAACAATGAAAGCTGGGAAACGGCGTGCGCGGCGCAGCTTCGCCGCCGCCACCCGAAAGTCGGCCGCATCGCCGTCGCCGTGTTCAACTGGAAGGACGTCTTCACCACCGACGGCGCCTTTTCGCCTGCCCGTTTCCGCCTCGCCGTCAACTCGGTGTGCGTCGCCGGCCGCAACATGACGCGCATGCTGGCGCCCCAACGCATCGACGCCGCGGCGATGAACGGCGACATCCTGGGTTACCGCCCCCGCATGCTGAACGCCGCCGGCCGCCTCGCCGCCGCCAAGTCCCCCGAGCGCGTGCGCGCCGCCGCGATGGACGCAGGCCACGCTGTGCTGGCCGCCGCCTTCGCACTGGTGATGGACCGCGAGCAAATCTACACCGAGGACCTCGACCTGCGCCGCGACCTCTTCACCCTCAACTTCCCTCATCGGACCAAGGACCTTGCCGAAGCCTACGCCATGGCGACGCGCCCCTCGCCCGATGCGATGAAGGCGCTGGTCTTCATCGACACCGCCCGCCGCTGGCTGACGCCGATGACGGACGCGTGGCTCAACGCCAACAACCCGCAGCGCGCGGAACGGTTGAAGGCCTGACGCCCGGACTGGCACGCACCGCAAACCCTGCCTAGGATGCTTCCATCAGGCAGGGAACCAATGAAACGCAGTCTTGCCGTGCTGTCGCTTACCCTCGCCGTGCCCGTTGCTTCGGCTCAGGCGCCGGCCTCCGATCTTGTCGGCATCTACACCAGCATCACCGTCACCGGGCCCAACCCGGTGCTCGGCATCCTCAGGCCTGGCGAGCGGGTGACGAATGAACTCGTCGTCTACGACAACCTCAAAGGCAAGGAAGGATCGTTGCGCGCCTTCGTGAAAAGCGTGACGCCCGAGGGCGTCTCCTGCCAGATCGAGGGCGACGTGGCCAAGGCGAGCGCAGAGGGCTTCTCCGTTTCCGAAACGATGTTCGGCGTCACCTGCTCGCTCACCATCGTACGCGAGGGCGATGGCCTCCGTGTCTCCGCCAGTTCCAGCCAGTGCAGCAGGATCTGCGGCGAGGGCGGAAGCTTTCTCGCAACACCCTACAAGAAGCTCTGCAGCACCGTCGAACCCAGCGTGCTCGAGGACATGACCTCGCGCATCTACGCCAAGGACCCGGACTACGGCCCGGCCTGCAAGCCATAAGTCAGCCCATGGGAGGGCCCGGCGCATGATCGCCTATTCCACGCTCGGCACGAACGACATGGATCGCTCGATTGCATTCTACGATGCCGTGTTTGGCGCGCTGGGGGCCGCCCGGGAACTCACCACTCCGGCATGGACGCGGTATGGCCGCGCAGGAGAGCGTGCAAAGGTCTGTCTTGTGGCGCCGTTCGATCGTCAGCGCGCCACGTTCGGCAACGGAGCGATGCTGGCATTCGAGGCGCCGAACCATGCGGCTGTCGATGCCTTCCACGCCGCCGCGCTGGCGCAAGACGGTACGGATGAAGGCGCTCCCGGCGTGCGCGAGGGCACACACTACGCCGCCTATGTGCGCGATCCCGACGGCAACAAGCTTTGTGCGTTCGCGCCGAAGTAGAGCGGCAAAGAAGACGGCCGGATGCGAGGGGAGCATCCGGCCTTCGGGGAGGTGGCGGCGGCGGCGCGCTTCATTGGCGCTGGCGTCTCGACCGCGGCTTCGGCTTTTTGACGGTCTTGCTGCCGTCTCGATCGGCGAACTCATGCCGCCTTTGCTTGTTCGCAGTGACGAGGAAGCCGGCTCAGCATGCGGAGCACGGCCAGCTTTGCGAGAATGAGCAGAAAGCCGAATACGACACTGGTCATACTGGCCTCCCTTCCTGGTTCGCGCTGACAAACGGATAGTGTTCATCCGCAAACTCTGGCCGTTCGGCGTCGACCAGCATTTCCGTTTGGACGCCGGCGTCTTCCTTCCGGCTGGTGGGGACCTGGGGACCATCCGTGAGGAGGCCCTCGCCGCTACTAGCCGAAATGGCCCCGATTTCGAGGATTGCGAGGAGGATTGATACCGCCAGACCCTTCATTTTCTTGCCTCTCTTGTTCTCTGGAAGGCTGATGTCTTGTCTCTGGAAGCCTGATGCCACATACCTGCCAGAAGGCTGCTGACAGCATGGTGTCAGCAGCCAACCTGTAGACAAAACTCATGCGCAAGGCCGACAGACTCTTCGAAATCATCCAGATCCTCCGCCGCTCGAAAAAGCCGGTGACGGCGGACCAGATGGCGGCTGAACTCGAGACCTCGAAACGCTCTGTCTATCGCGACATCGCCGCCCTTCTTGCCCAGCGGGTGCCCATCCGCGGCGAAGCCGGCATCGGCTATGTGCTCGACAAGGGGCTCGACATGCCGCCCCTCATGCTGACAACCGACGAGATCGAGGCGGCCGTCCTCGGAGCACAATGGGTCATCAACCGCGGCGACCTGCAGCTGGCGAAGGCTGCCGCAGACCTTCTGGCAAAGATCGAATCCTCAGTGCCCGAGCGCCTCCGCCCCTACATCGCCGAGCCGGCTGCTCGCGTTGTGCCAGCATGGGAGCGCGCGAAGGACAATATCGACCTCAGCATGGTGCGCGGCGCCATCCACGGCCAGCGCAAGATCCTGCTCGACTACCGCGACGTCGAAGGCCGCCCCACCAACCGCGTCATCTGGCCGATCATGCTCGGCTACTACGAGACCACGCGCATCATCTGCGGCTGGTGCGAGACGCGGAGCGACTTCCGCTCCTTCCGCTCTGATCGCATCGTCTCCGCCGCCATGCTCGAAGACCGCTTCGCCGAACGCCCCGCTTCGCTGCGCGTCAAATGGCGCAAGGCGATGGAAGCCGACTGGAAACGCCGCAAGGCGGAGAAGGAAGCAGAAGAAGCGGCCGAAGCCGAGCACGCCGCCGGCGGCTGAACTCGGCCTTCCGCAGCGGACTCTCGCAACGTCACTTCACGAGCGCGTAAACCCTCTCGCCGCGCCCCCACTGTCATGACAGGATCATGCGCCATATCGAGGGGAGAGCCTCATGAAACGCCTTTCAATCGCCCTGCTCGCTGGAGTCGCGATGGCCGCCTCGGGCGTCGCCTCCGCGCAGATTCCGCGCACGCCGGACGGCAAGCCTGACTTCCAGGGCGTGTGGACCAACGCCTCCATTACCCGTCTCGAGCGCGTCCCCGAATTCAACGAGCTCGTGATCTCCGAAGCCGACGCCAAGAAGTGGGAAGCCGACGCCGCCGCTGTCGGCGCTGCTGACAGCGCGCCTACCGACCAGTCGAAAGGCGCGCCTGCAGCGGGTGAAGACCCTGCCGGCTACAACTTCTTCTGGATCGATCCGGGCAAACAGGTCGGCAAGGTCAACGGCACCTACCGCTCGTCCTGGATCACTGACCCGCCGAACGGAAAAGTCCCCTACACCCAGGCCGGCCGTGTCGCGATGATGCGCCCCGTCGCCAACTTCAACAAATACGACAACCCGGAAGAGCGCATCCCGATCGAGCGCTGCCTCGTCGGCTTCGCATCCACCGGCGGCCCACCGATGCTGAACGCGCTCTACAACAACCACCACCAGATCATCCAGACGCCGGACGCGATCGCCATCAACGTCGAGATGGTCCACGACACGCGCATCATCCGCATGAATGGCAAGCACAACCCGGACGAGATCCGTCAGTATCTCGGCTCCACCGTCGGCCGCTGGGAAGGCGACACGCTTGTCACCGAAACCTACGGTTTCAAGCCGACCGAAGCCGTGCGCGTCGACTTCGGTCTCTTCGTCTACATTTCTCCCGACGCGAAGGTAACCGAACGCTTCACCATGCAGGACAAGGACACGATCCACTACGAGTTCACGGTCACCGATCCTGTCGCCTATACTCAACCATGGAAAGGCGAGCTTTCCTTCCGCCGCAGCCCGGACCGCATCTACGAATACGCCTGCCATGAGGGGAACTACTCTGTCCCCAACATTCTCGGCGGCGCCCGCGAGATGGAGCGCGAAGGCCGCAAGCAGCCGGTGATCACCAGCGGCATCGGCCGCCTCGACCGCCCGACTGCGCAGAACATGCCGAAGAAAAACTGACGGCCAGGCGGGTCCTCAGATCGCGTCCACCGTGATGCTGCCGAAGTCGCCGCGCCACAGCCGGCGCGCTTCGGCCAGCGTCGCCTCGGCCTCGCTCGCCTTGCCGGCGCCGGCCTGCGCCCTGCCCTTGACCCACAGCGCCATCGGATCGTGCTTCCACACCGCAAGGCTCCTGTCCGCTTCGGCTTCCGCCCTCGCGAAATCTCCGGCCTTGAGATAGGCGGCCGCCACC
>DATBNA010000462.1:0-7018 GCA_036554545.1 Hyphomonadaceae bacterium | reverse complement strand
ACGGCTGTTCGGGTTTGCCAGCGGGGAAGAACGCGCCTGGTTCGCGCGGCTGCAGGACGCGCCCGGCGTCGGCGCCAAGATCGCGCTGTCCATCCTCGACACGCTCTCGCTGCCGCAACTGATGGACGCCATCGCGCTGGGCGATACCGCCGCGATCAGCCGCGCCAATGGCGTCGGCAAGAAACTGGCCGAGCGCATTGTCACCGAGTTCAAGGGCAAGCCGCCGCCGATGGGCCTCTTTGCGTCTGGCCTTGCAGCTCACACAGGCGCGGGCGTTGCGCCTGCCGCCGCGATGGCTGGCGCGCGCGCCGACGCGGTATCCGCGCTGGTCAATCTCGGCTACGGGCAGGCGGATGCATCGCGCGCCGTGGCGCAGGCCGCGCGCGATCTTGGCGAAGAGGCAAGAGAGTCGGTGCTGATCCGGGCGGCGCTGAAGGCCTTGGCGCCAGCAGCCTGATCAGCCGCCGCCCGAGGCGAGGCGTTCCTTGGCCGAGGCGCCGTCGGACAGCCTGCGGCGCAGGTAGTGCGGCTGCATCTGTCATGGCGCGAATCCATAGGCCATTTCCGTGCTGGCCGAAATCATCCCGTCATCAGTTGGGCGCCGAGATGCAATAGCAGGCCGACCATGCCGCCGATGACCGTGCCGTTGAGGCGGATGAACTGGAGGTCCTGCCCGACATTGGCCTCCAGCTTCGAGACGATGGTGCGCGCATCCCAGCCGCGGATCGTGTCAGAGACGAGGCTCGCCACATCTGCGCCATGGCGGTCGGCGAGGTCGACCAGCAGCGCCCGCACCCGGACATTGAGCGCCTCGCGCACCTTGGGCTCACGCAGGAGGCCCGCGCCCAGATTGACCAGCGCGCCTTCGAGCCATCCCCGCAGCCGTCCGGTCGGCGAGGCGCAGTCGCGCCGCAGCGATGACTTGAATTCCGCCCAGCCCGCCTCGACCGCGCCGGCCACGGTGGGATGCGCCGCCGCTTCGCGCAGCCAGCCGGCGATGCGCTGTTGCAGCACGGGATCGTCGCGCAGGTCGGTTGCGAACTTCAGCACGAACTCGTTGAGCTTCTGGCGCAGAGGATGATCAGGAACGATGGCGACGTCGTGCAGCAGGTCGGCTACTGCATCGATCACCGTGTCCGCCACCTTGCGGTCGGCGCTGACGAAGCGCATCAGCCAGCCGGAGCGCTCGCGGACGCGCGCGCGGATCATGTACTCGTTCTCTTCGAGCAGCCGGTAGCCGTGGCGGAGCAGGGCGTCCAGGATCGCCTGGTGACGCCCCTGCTCGGCCAGCGCCTCGAGCACCGAGCCGAATGCCGGCGCCACGCGCGCGCCTTCCGCCGCCTCGGCCGCCTGCTGGCGGAGGAATGTCGAGACCGTGTCGTCATCCAGCGTGTCGAGCAGCGTCGGCACGGCCGAGACCAGCTCCGAGGCCAGCGCGCCGGACTGCGAAGGATCGGCCAGCCATTTGCCGAGGCCCTCGCTGAGGTCCTTGTCCTTCACGCGCTCGGCGACCAGTTCGGCCTTGAGGAAATTGTCGGCAAGGAAGCGTCCGACAGCGTCGGCGATGCGCGCCTGGTTGCGCGGGATGACGGCGGTGTGCGGGATCGGCAGGCCCAGCGGCCGGCGGAACAGCGCGCTGACTGCAAACCAGTCGGCAAGTCCGCCGACCATCGCCGCCTCCGCAAAGGCTCGGACATAGCCCCAGACCTCCAGCCAGAGCGGATCGTCAGGCGCCCAGACATGCGTGACGATGAAGATCACGGTCATGACGAGCAGCAGGCCCGTCGCCAGGCGCCGCATCCGCACCAGCCCCGGCGGTTCTCGCGAATCGGCGGAAAGGTCTGTCATCGTGCGGCGGTTGGGCGTCTCATTGTTCTTGTCTACAGATGATATACGCGCATCCGGCGTGAGGATGGAACCGTCCGGAAGGCGGTAAAGGAGCACACGGCATGGTCCCGGCGGACATCATCGGAAGCGCGGCGGCGGTGCTGACCACCGCCTCGTTCTTTCCGCAGGCCCTGCATGTGCTGCGCACACGCGATACGCGCGCGATTTCGCTGATGATGTATGCGCTGTTTACCGCGGGTGTCGCGCTCTGGGGCGCCTATGGCCTTGTGACGATGCAGTGGTCGATCATCGCCGCAAACGGCGTCACCATCGTGCTCGCCGTGCTGATTCTCTCGCTCAAGGTGCGCGACGTTTTCGCCTCCCGTCGCGCAAGGGCCATCGCATCTTAACCGCGCGTTTGTTCTTCAAGCGTTCCCTTCCTGCGCGAAACAGTGCAGAGTTTCTTCATGGCCCGTGACAGCGCGAGAGAAGGGGACGTCACCGATCCGGAACGCCAGCCCGGCGAGGCGCTCGACCGTGCGCTGCGGCCAACGGGCTTCGACGAATTCACGGGCCAGGCGGCGGCGAAGGCCAACCTCAAGGTCTTCGTCGAGGCGGCGCGCAAGCGCGGCGATGCGCTCGACCATGTGCTGCTCTCGGGCCCGCCCGGCCTCGGAAAGACGACGCTGGCGCAGATCCTCTCGCGCGAGATGGGCGTCGGCTTCCGCGCTACGTCCGGTCCGGTGATCGCCAAGGCGGGAGACCTCGCCGCCCTGCTCACCAATCTCGAGGCGCGCGACGTGCTGTTCATCGACGAGATCCATCGGCTGCCGGCGCATGTCGAGGAAATCCTCTATCCGGCGATGGAGGATCATTCGCTCGACCTCATCATCGGCGAGGGACCTTCGGCGCGCTCGGTGAAGATCGAACTGCCGCCGTTCACACTCATCGGCGCCACGACGCGCGCGGGACTGCTTTCAACACCGCTGCGGGATCGCTTCGGCATACCGGTGCGGCTCGACTTCTACACACGCGAAGAGCTTGGAACGATCGTGCGCCGGGCGGGCGCCAAGCTGCACGCCGCGATTTCGCAGGACGGCGCGGAAGAGATTGCCGGCCGTTCGCGCGGGACGCCGCGCATCGCCGTGCGCCTGCTGCGCCGCGTGCGCGATTTCTGCGACGCAGACGGCGTGAAGATCGATCGGGCCTCGGCGTCGAAGGCGCTGGCGCGGCTTGAGGTCGACGAGGACGGGCTCGATGCGCTCGACCGGCGTTATCTGGAGTCGCTGGTGAAGATGTATTCCGGCGGCCCCGTCGGCGCCGACACGCTGGCGGCGGCGCTCTCCGAAGCGCGCGATGCGGTGGAAGAAGTGATCGAGCCCTACCTGATGCAGCAGGGCTTCGTCGCCCGCACGCCGCGCGGCCGTGTTGCAACGCCGCGGGCCTGGGAGCGTGTCGGCCTCAAGGCGCCGGCCTCGTACCAGCAGCCCCTGTTCGAGGATCCGGACAAATAGGCGCCCTTGGCGCTTCTCCCGTGACCCGGTATCGATCTATCAGAACCGATTCCGCGGGAGGACTTCCATGATCGTTCGCCTTGTTTCGACGGCCGCACTGCTGGCCGCTTTGTCGGGCTGTGTGTTCATCAATGCGAAGACGGAAGAGCCCGCAGGCGCACCGGTCGCCGCCCTTGCGCCCTCGCCAGCGCCCGCTCCGGCCGCTCAGGCGCCGGCGCCAGCCCCTGCGCCGGCCGCGGCCACCGGCCCGGCGCCGCTGCAGGTCGCCAACCCCACCTATGTGACGATCCCGATGGAGATCGTCGTCAACAAGCCGGTGAAGGATGTCTGGGCTCGCGTCGGCAAGTATTGCGATATCGCCGAATGGTTGCAGATCGCCTCGGGCTGCACAATCACGTCAGGCAAGGATGGCGAGGTCGGCGCCGTGCGCACCGTCGGCGCGGAAATCCTCGTGGCAAAGACCGAGTATTCCTACACCTACACCCAGCCCGTGCGCGAAGGCCGCCTCTATAATCTCTATCACGGCACGCTCGAGGCGCGGCCGATCGATGCGAAGTCGACGCGGTTGATCTACACGCTGATGTACGACAACTCGCTGATCACCGGCGACAAGCAGGCTGACATCGACCGCCGCCGCAACGCCTTCATGCGCGCGCTCACCAACATGAAGACGCTGGCCGAAGGCGGCACGCTGCCCCCGCCGCCGACGCCTGCCGCCGCTCCCGCGCCGGCCGCGCCGCGCCAGTAGGGTTCAGCCGGCGGGCTCGCGGCTGAAGCGCGAGCGCGCCGGGTTGATCGTGTCGGATTTCCGGCGGCTGCTGACATTGCAGGCGCGTAGCTTAGCGGCGTTCGAATTGGAGCCGCCGCATGCGCACCGCCAGGGAAGCCGCCCTCAATGTCTGGAAGGCATTCGCCAGTCGCGATCCCGAGAAGATTCGCGCCGCCTTCACGGCGGATGCGCGGTGGATTGCTCCACCGGGAAACGCCACGGCGATAGCGTCCGGCCGCGACGCCGAGAGCCTGCTCACGGTCGATGGCATCATCGCCTTCATCACCGGCGTCTATAACCGGCTCTTCCCCGAAGGGGCGTCCATCGAGTTCATGACCGTCGTCAGCGAAGGCGATGTGGCGGTGATCGAGCAGACATACCGCGCGCGCGTCGCGAACGGCCGGATGTACGACAACCGCTATTGCTGGGTGTTTCTCGCGCGCGACGGAAAGATCTGCGAGATGCGCGAATACATGGACACGCACAGCGGCTTCGCTTCGATCTTTGGCGACGAGCCGCCGCGCAGCCTGGTCGACTAGTTCGCCGCCGCAGGTTTCGCAGCAGCCTCTGTCCGTTCCTTCAGCGTGCGCTCGAAGTCCGCTTCGAGCCGCGCGATGTAGGGCTGGAACGCGGCGGGATCGACAAACGGATTCGCCGCCTTCGGGTCGGACTTGGCCTTTACGCTCTTCGGGAGCAGGCCGAAAAATTCCGGATGCGGGGCGAGCGGGATGTCGACCTTCATGGTCTTCGCCTTGGCGAACGTCTTCCGGTAGTCGGCGACGATGTCGTCATACTGCACTGGCGGGGTGATGCGGTTGGCCGCAACTGTCGCCGAACAGAACACCAGCGCCTCGTACGACTTCCCGGCGTCTTTCGCCGTCCAGCCCCAGGATGTGCAGCCGCGCGAATGGCCTGGCGTCAGGTTGGCGGTCAGCGTGAAGCCGCCGAGCGTGACCTTGTCGCCATCCTTCAGCACGCGATCGACCTTCACCGGCGGGGCGCCCATCGCCTTGTTGCTCTCGCTGCCGAGATAGAAGCCGCCTTCGAGCGCCGAGACATCCCCCTCCATCGCGGCCATCTGCGCGCCGGTGTCCTTCTTGAGCTGCGCCAGCCCGCCCGAATGGTCGAAATGCGCGTGACTGTTGAGCAGGATCTTCACGTCGCTGACCTTGAAGCCGAGCCTGGCGATGTTCGCCTCGATGATCGGCGCGCCTTCCGGCGTAGCGCCGTCGAGCAGGATCAGGCCTGCGTCCGTCTTGAAGAGATAGGCCCCGAGGCCCTCGGTGCCGACATAGTAGACATTGTCGATGATGTGGAACGGCTCTGTCGGCTTGTTCCAGTTGGCCTGCGCCGAGGCGGGCAGCACGAGCATCGTTGTCGCCGCGGCCGCCAGCGCCAGCTTCATAGAGGCCATCGTCAGCTCCCGAATCCTGTTGCGTTCGAACTGGGCCGCGACACTATCGGCGCGTTGCAAGGCTGGCGAGACCGCCAGTGCACAAGCCGGAAAGCGCCCACCATGGCCAAGAACCGCCAGTTCCTGATCGATCATCTGCCCAAGGGAAAGCTCGGGCCCGAGGTCTTCACGCTCGGCGAAGGCCCGATGCCCTCGCCGAAGGACGGCGAGGTGCTGGTCCGCACGCGATACATTTCGCTCGATGCCGCCAACCGCGCCTGGATGTGGGGCGCGACCTACCGTTCGGCCATCAAGGCGGGCGACGTCATGGCTGGCGGCGCGATGGCCGAGGTGATCGAGAGCAAGGCCCCCGGCTTCAAGCCCGGCGATCTCGTCTGGGGCGACACGGGCTGGCAGGACTATGCAGCGCTTCCCGCAAAGCATCTTGAAAAGCTTGGCTCGGCCAATCCCGTTACCCACCTGATGAGCGTCTATGGCGTCGCCGGTCTTACGGCCTATTTCGGCCTGCTCGAATGCGCCTGGCCGAAGGCAGGGGAGACCGTCGTCGTCTCGGCCGCCGCCGGTTCGGTCGGCATGTTCGTCGGCCAGATCGCGAAGATCAAAGGCTGCCGCACGGTCGGCATCGCCGGCGGCCCCGCGAAGTGCGCCTTCCTGAAGGAGAAGCTCGGCTACGACGCCGCCGTCGACTACAAGGCGGGCGAACTCGGCAAGGCCCTGCGCGCGGCCTGTCCGGACGGCATCGACGTCTATTTCGACAATGTCGGCGGCGACGTCCTCGAAGCCTGCCTCTTCAACATGAAGCTGCACGGCCGCATCGCCTGCTGCGGCGCGGTTTCCCAGTACGACGGCCCCCAGCCGCACGGACCCCGCGGCGTCCCCGGCCTCATCGTCACCAAGCGCCTCAACCTCAAGGGCTTCGTGGTGATGGATTTCTACGACAGGAAGGACCAGGCGCTGTCCGATCTTCGTTCATGGGTCGAGAGCGGCAAGCTGAAAGTCTACGAAGACATCATCGAGGGCTTCGAGAACCTTCCGCGAGCGCTGATCGGACTTCTGGCCGGCGAGAACATCGGCAAGCGCATGGTGAAGGTGGCGTAGTCGCCTGCGGCAAAGCCGGCCCACCCACGATCAGGTTGTCACATACTGACCCATCATCCCCGCATCCTCATGTTCGAGGATGTGGCAGTGGAACATGAAGGGCGTCTGCTCGGTCGCTGGCTGGGTGAACTGCATCAGCAACTCCGCCGGCCGGTCGAGCAGGACCGTGTCCTTGCCTCCGGCGAGGTGCGCGGGCGGAGTCTCGCCGCCGATCGACAGCACGCGGAAGATCACGCCGTGAACATGAAACGGATGGGCCATCATGGTGGGCATGACCTCCCAGATCTCGGTCGATCCCAGCTTCGGGGCGAAATCGATGCGGTTCATGTCGAACATCTGGCCGTTGATCCCGACCGGCGGGCCCATGCCCCGGCCCATGCCACGCATCATTCGCGG
>DATBNA010000455.1:0-5204 GCA_036554545.1 Hyphomonadaceae bacterium | reverse complement strand
TTCAAGCGTGGCGCGAAAGTGGTGGAGGGGTATCCGGTGGCCGCATCCTCGCCCAGCTACCGCTTCATGGGCTTCGTCCCCATGTTCAAACGCGCCGGCTTTTGCGCCGCGGGCAAGGCCGGGTCGCGACGCCATGTCATGCGCAAGGTGCAGACATGAGCCCCGCGCGCAGCTAAGAGGGCGCCATGAAAGACCAACTCTTCATCCTCAAGGCGCCGTTCACCGACGGGCCCTTCGACTGGTACTGCAATGACTGCGCGACCATGGAAGGCGCGCTGCTGGCCAATCCCCACTGGAACCAGAAGATTGACGTTCGGCGCATCGGGTTTCCGCGCCCGCGCCATGAGGTTATCGAACTGGTCGGCGAGGAGCATCAGGGCTTGCCCATGCTGGTGATGCCTGCGAAGGGCGCGCCCGGCGATGCACTGGTCGTGGGCGGGTACGCCATCCTCAAGGACATCCGCGCCATCGGCCGCGCGCTGGCGTCGCGCCATGGCGGAGTAGGCCCTCATCCATGAGGGATGGTGGCAAGATCGCGGCCGCCATCGACGTCCTGCAGGACGTGCTGGAGCGCCGCACGCCGGTGAAGGAAGCCGTGCGCGACTGGGGCAAGCGGCATCGCTTTGCCGGCTCGCGCGACCGGGCGTGGATATCCGGGCTGGTGCTCGATGCGTTGCGCAAAAAGAACTCGATCGAGCATTCCATGGGCGCGACCGGCCCGCGCGCGCTTGCCATCGGCGCGCTGAAGCACGCCTGGGGCTGGGATGTCCGCAAGATCGAGGAAGCATTCAAGGACGAGCATGCGCCAGCGGCGATGTCGTCGAAGGAACGAGACGGCGTGCTGCTTGCGCCCGATCCTGCGGCCCCCGCGCATGTTCGCGGCGACTATCCGGAGTGGCTCGCGCCCAACATGCAGCGAACCTTCGGGCCTGACGCCGTCGCCGAGGCGATGGCGATGGCGTTGCGCGCGCCGGTCGACCTGCGCGTCAACACGCTGAAATCGGATGCCGAGAAGGCAGGACGCGCGCTGGAGAGTGTGAAGGCGAAGCCGATACCGGAACTGAAGAACGGCTTCCGCATTCCAGCGCCCGACTCAATCGATCGCGGCGAAGCCGTCGAAGCGATTCCGGCCTATTCGAAGGGCTGGGTGGAAGTGCAGGACATGGGCAGCCAGATCGCCGCCGCGGCGAGCTGCGCCAAGGCTGGCGAGCAGGTGCTCGACTACTGTGCCGGCGGCGGGGGCAAGACGATCGCCATGGCCGCCATGATGGAGAACAAGGGCCAGATCTTCGCGCATGATGTCGACGGGCGGCGCCTGTCCGCTCTTATCCCGCGGATCGACCGCGCGGGGATCCGCAATGTGCAACTTCGCCATCCCAAGGAAAATGCCTCGCTCGACGACCTGTCGCACAAGATGGACCTGGTGATGATCGATGCGCCGTGCACGGGCGTGGGAACGTGGCGGCGAAAGCCCGATGCGAAATGGCGCGTCAGCGAGGGGGCTCTGAGGAAGCGCTTGGAAGACCAGGCGATCATCCTTCGTACGGCGTGCAACTATGTGAAGCCGGGCGGGCGACTGGTCTACGTGACCTGCTCCTTCCTTATGGAAGAAAACGAGGACCAGGTTGCGAGCTTTCTGGCCGACCGCGATGACTTCATCATGGACGATGCAGCCGAGGCGGCCGTCAGGTCGGGCCAGCTGACTGACGCGGGCGCAAGGCTGGTTCGCAAGTGCCGGCGACCGGAAGGCGCCGTGCGCCTGACGCCGCGCGGAGCGGGATGCGACGGGTTCTTTGTTGCTGTGATGCGAAGGGCGACATGAAGACGCCTCTGGAGCCACTTCCGGAACGTATCGAGCTGCCGATGAACAGGTTGCTGGTTTGGCTCGCCTGGGGAGGCGCCGTTCTCAATCTTGCGATCTTCGGAGGGTTGGGCGTCGGTCTGCTTCTGGGTGGCCAGATCGTGTGGGGCGTGGCCTTCCTTGCGCTGACGGCGGCGTCGGTTTTTGTCTGGTGGACGCGCCTGCGCGAGGGGCTCGTGCTTGATCGCGACGGGTTCGCCTACAGGATTGGACCGCGGACCTGGCGATCGAAATGGGCGGATTGCGACGCGTTTGAGGTGCGGAACAACGGAGGCGAGCGCATTGTGATCCGCTGGAAGCATCCCCATCCGGTATTCAGTCTCTTCGGGAAGGGCATGACCAGCGAGGAAGTCCTGTTGAGCGCCTTCGGCCTGAGGGCCCAGGAACTTGTCGACCTGATGAACCGGTTCCGCGCACGGGCGCTGGGCGTTCTTCAGTAGCCCCTGTGGATGGCCACTGGGCCCAATTGACGGGGAAGCCGAACCTCTTCATCTGACGCCATGGCGACTCATCTTTCCCAAAACCAGCAACACGAACGGGTCCTGATTGTCGATTTCGGCAGTCAGGTGACGCAGCTCATTGCGCGGCGGCTGAGAGAGATGGGGGTCTACTGCGAAGTACATCCCTACAACCGCGCCGAGGCGGTGCTGGCGGCGGGTTTCAACCCAAAAGCGATCATCCTATCGGGCGGGCCGGACAGCGTAACGCGGGACAAGAGTCCGCGGGCGCCAAAGGCTGCGTTCGACCTGGGCGTTCCCATTCTCTCCATCTGCTACGGGCAGCAGACGATGGCAGTGCAGCTCGGCGGGGAGGTCGAGGGTGGCCATGCCGCGGAGTTCGGCCGCGCCGATGTTGAGATCAAGGAAAACTCGCCGCTGTTCGAAGGCTTCTGGGAAGTCGGCAAGCGCTATCCCGTGTGGATGAGCCATGGCGACCGCGTCACGCGT
The DNA here is from genome assembly GCA_036554545.1 of Hyphomonadaceae bacterium. GTDB lineage: Bacteria > Pseudomonadota > Alphaproteobacteria > Caulobacterales > Hyphomonadaceae > UBA7672. The sequence goes on along the minus strand of DATBNA010000455.1, from coordinate 2,396 downwards.
CTCCCCGAGGGCTTCAAGGTGATCGGCACGTCGGAGAACGCGCCCTTCGCCATCGCGGTCGACGAAAAGCGCCGCTACTACACCACCATGTTCCACCCCGAGGTGGCGCACACGCCCGACGGCGCCAAACTCCTTTCCAACTTCGTCAGGAAGATCGCCGGCATGAAGGGCGACTGGACGATGGCCGCCCTGCGCGCCGAGCAGGTAGCGAAGATCCGCGCGCAGGTCGGCAAGGGCAAGGTGATCTGCGGGCTCTCCGGCGGCGTCGATTCATCGGTTGCTGCCGTCCTGATCCACGCAGCCATCGGCGACCAGCTCACCTGCGTGTTCGTGGATACCGGCCTCATGCGGGCCAATGAGGCAGACGAAGTCGTCAGCCTCTTCCGCGGTCATTACAATATCCCGCTCGTCCATGTGGATGCCGCCAAGGAATTTCTCGGCGGCCTCGCCGGCGTCGCCGACCCTGAAGCCAAGCGCAAATTCATCGGCAGGACCTTCATCGACATCTTCGAGCGCGAAGCGAAGAAGGTTGAGGGCGCAGAATTCCTCGCACAGGGCACGCTTTATCCCGACGTGATCGAAAGCGTGTCGTTTGACGGCGGCCCGTCAGTCACGATCAAGTCGCATCACAATGTCGGCGGCTTGCCGGAAAAGATGAAGCTGAAACTGGTCGAGCCGCTGCGGGAGCTCTTCAAGGACGAAGTCCGCGCTCTCGGCCGCGAACTTGGCTTGCCGGAAGCGTTCGTGAAGCGCCATCCATTCCCCGGCCCGGGCCTTGCCATCCGCATCCCGGGCGAAGTGACGGCCGAGCGTGTCGCGGTGCTCCAGAAGGCAGACGCCATCTATCTCGACGAGATCCGCAAGGCCGGTCTCTATGACCAGATCTGGCAGGCTTTCGCCGTGCTGCTGCCCGTCCGCTCTGTTGGCGTCATGGGCGATGGCCGCACCTATGACAACGTCCTTGCCCTGCGCGCGGTGACGTCCAGCGACGGCATGACGGCCGACTTCTTCCCCTTTCCGATGGATTTCCTCGGCCGTACCGCCACGCGCATCATCAACGAGGTGAAGGGCGTCAACCGCGTCGTCTACGACGTGACCTCGAAACCCCCCGGCACGATCGAGTGGGAGTAGCGGCTGTGGGCCGTCATGACGTGAAATCGCTTGAGCGCCGTGTGCGGCGCCTCGGCCGTCGCTATGGCGTCAGCCTGATGAAGTGCGAAAAACCGTTCGGAAAAGTCCTGCAGCACGGCGGCTACATGCTGCGCGACGACGATACGCGGAAGATCGTTTTCGGCGACAGCGGCTACGAATTCTCGGCCACGCTGGAGGAGGTCGAGGACTTCCTCCTCGCCCAGCCGAAATACCGCGCCGAGGATGACTAGCTCAGCCGCCTCGCAAACCGCTCACAGCGTTCTTCGTCCGTCTAGCGAAGTCGCCTTGCCGCTTGTCGTGTTCATGATATGTTCCCTGCAAGGAAACGGTGCGTATGAACGACCGGAGAGAGGAGGCGGAGATGTCCGCGACCGACCGGTTGTTCTTTGCGCTCTTTCCTGACGCGACGACGGCAGCGCGCGTCTACGCGCTCCAGCAGGACCTGAGGGTCCGCCATGGGCTCTGGGGGCGGCCCCTGGCCATGGATCGGCTTCAAGTCACCTTGTGTCATCTCGGCGATTATCACGGCCTGGCTCACGCGATCGTCGCAAAGGCGCGCGAGGCGGCTGCCGGCGTCAGCTCATTGCCGTTCGACGTGACTTTCGATCGTGCACAGACCTTCGCCGGCCGGGCGCGCAACCGGCCGTTCGTGCTGCGAGGTAAGACCGGTGCGGACGTCGAGGCATTCCAGCGCAAGCTGTGCGCGGAGCTGGTCATGTGCGGCCTTGGGAGGTTTGCGAAGCCCTACACGCCACACATGACCTTGCTCTACGACAGCGCGGAAGTGGCTGAGCACGCAATCGAACCGGTGACATGGACGGCGAGCAGCTTCCGTCTCGTCCACAGCCTCCTCGGCCAGACTCGCCACGACACACTGGGTGAGTGGCGTTTCGATCAAGCGCATCAGGCGGCGGCGCAGGAACTGGTGCGGACAGGTTAGCCCGGTTCCGACGGAAGGCGTGCGAACGCACCAAGCATGCACGGCGTGCCTTCGTCCTTGACCGTGATCCGTTGTTGATTGGAACAGACAAGCGTGCCGCGTACATCCCACGAAAAACCCTGCTGTGACCGGAGGCCCGGGCAAACGCGCGGGAGACGGTTGACCCAAACTTCCCCGTTGCGAAGCTCGAACCGGAGTTCCTGATCGCTGACGATCTCCTGCCGGATGATCTCGGTAGGATTGATGCAGGAGCTTTCGATGCTTGCCTGGTTCGTGTTCGCCGGCGCTCCGGCTGTCGTGTCCG
>DATBNA010000452.1:0-3804 GCA_036554545.1 Hyphomonadaceae bacterium | reverse complement strand
CAGAATTCCAGCGCCTTGGAGGCGGAGAACTTGGCCTTGGAGACTTCGGCGACAGGCATCTCGCCTTCGTTGGCGTGCCAGCAGATCCAGTTGAGATAGCATTCGATCTGGTCGATGCGGGCCGACATGTCAGCGATCTTGTGGCGGATGACCTGATGCTCGATCAGCTTTTTACCGAAGGTCTCGCGCTGCTGCGCCCAGGCGATGGATTCCTCGAGGCAGACCTTCATCATGCCGAGCATCCCAGCGACCATCCCCAGCCGTTCGTAATTGAAGTTGTTCATGATGGAGAGGAAGCCGCGGTTCTCTTCGCCTAGCATGTTCTCCGCCGGGACCCGTACATTGTCGAAATGCAGCGTCGCGGTATCCGACGCCCACCAGCCCATCTTCTTGTCGAGCGCTGTGCGCGAGAAGCCCGGTGCATCCGCCTCGACAAAGAACAGCGATATGCCCTTAAGGCCCTTCTCCCCCGTGCGCGCGCCGACAACATAGGCGCTCGCCTTCATGCCGCCGGTGATGAAGGTCTTCGAACCGTTGATCACCCAGTGATTGCCGTCGCGCTTTGCCGTGGTCTGCAGGCTTGCGACATCCGATCCGCCCGACGGCTCAGTGATGGCGAGGCTCGAGGATTTCCGCCCGGCGATGATGTCAGGGAGCCACTTCATCTTGATGTCTTCGCTGGCGAAGCGCTCGATCGGTCCGATGGAAATGCTGCGCCCGCCAATCGCGGCGCCTACGCCGCCCGCGCCGCACTTCGCAAACTCTTCGGAAAAGGCGGCGCTCATGAACTGGTCGCGGAAGCCGAGGCCGCCGTACTTTTCCGAGATGCCGAAACCCCAGACGCCGAGCGCGCCGACTTTCTGGTGCAGCTCCCACGGGACTTCGCCGGCCTCGTCCCATTCCGTTGCGTAAGGCATGACTTCGGCGGCGACGAAGCGGCGGACCGTCTCGCGGAACGCCCGGCGCTCTTCAGTTTCGAAAGGGTTTTTCATCTCCCAGATCCCGCGTCTGCCGCGCAGTGAAATTGACTCATAAAATATGAGCGGTATTCATTCAAGGCATTCGCCAGCGCCACCGGCAAAGAAGAGCGCAACAGGGAGGCGGAGGTGTCGAAGACAATCCGCATTGGCGGGGCGAGCGGCTACTGGGGCGACAGCGACATGGCCCTGCCGCAGTTCCTGAAGGCTGGCGGGCTCGACTACATCGTTTTCGACTATCTGGCCGAAATCACCATGTCGATCATGGCGCGCCAGCGCGCCAAGGACCCGGCGCAGGGATATGCCAGCGATTTCGTCTCGCTGCTCAAGCCGCACCTCAAGGAGATCAGGCGGCAGGGCGTCAAGATCCTGTCGAACGCCGGCGGCGTGAACCCCCGCGCCTGCGGAGAGGCAATGCGCGCCGCTGTGAAGACGGCCGGGCTTGATCTCAAGGTTGCAGTGGTCGAGGGCGACGACCTGATCGGGCGCGTGGACGAGTTCGGCGCCACTCGCGAGATGTTTTCCGGCGAGGCGTTTCCAGCGAAGGAAAAGGTCGTCAGCATCAACGCCTATCTCGGCGCCTTTCCGATCGCAGAGGCGCTGAAGCGCGGAGCGGACATCGTCATCACAGGGCGCAATGTCGACAGCGCCGTGACGCTGGGCGCGTGCATCCATGAATTTGGCTGGTCGCGGGACCAGGCGGACCTGCTGGCTGCGGGGAGCCTGTGCGGACACATTCTCGAATGCGGCGCGCAGGCGACGGGCGGTAATTTCACCGACTGGGATAGCGTGGCGGATACGCTCTGGGACATTGGCTATCCGGTGGCGGAGGTCGAGGCCGACGGCGGCTTTGTCGTCACGAAGCCTGAAGGCACCGGCGGGGCCGTGACGGTGGGGACCGTCGGCGAGCAGATGCTCTACGAGATCGGCGATCCGCAGGCCTATGTGCTGCCCGATGTGGTCTGCGATTTTTCCGGCGTGACGTTCGAGCAGGCCGGCAAGGACCGCGTGAAGGTTTCCGGCGCGAAGGGTCTTCCGGCGCCGGACAGGTACAAGGTGAGCGCGACCTACGAAGACGGGTTCCGCGCAGGTGCGGTCTGGTTCTTCTATGGCGAGGATGCTGCGGCCAAGGCGCGGCTGTTTGCGGAGAGCGCGCTGAAGCGGGCGCGAGGCAAGCTGCGCGCGGCGAACGCGCCGGACTATGATGAAGTTCTGGTCGAAGTGATGGGCGATGAAAGCCTCTATGGCGCCGAGGCGCGGAAGAAAGACGTGCGCGATGTGGCGCTGAAAGTCGCCGTGAAGCATCGCGACCAGCGCGCGGCGGGACTGATCCTGAAGGAGCTGACCGGGCACGGCCTCGCTGGACCGCCGGGGCTTTCGGGATTTGCCGGAGGCCGACCGGCGCCCTCGCCTGTCGTGCGGCTGTTTTCATTTCTCACGCCGAAGCGGGATGTGCCGATCCTTGTGCGTGTCGAGGATGAAGACATTGTGCTGGGCGCGGAGAGCGGCGCGGCGTTCGACCCGGCGGCGATCAGGCGGCCGGCGCCGCCTGCCCTGCCCGCCGATCGCGATCTGGTCGAGGTTCCGCTGATCCGACTGGCGTATGCGCGATCAGGCGACAAGGGCGACAACGCCAATATCGGGGTGCTGGCGCGCGATCCGCGCTTTGCGCCGTGGATATGGGCGAAGCTGACCGAGCCGGAAGTCGCCCGGCGCTTTGCACATTTTCTGAAGGGAAAAGTCGAGCGGTTCTGGATGCCGGGGCCGGGCGCGATCAACTTCCTGCTGCACAGCGTGCTGGGCGGAGGCGGGGTCGCCTCACTGCGGAACGATCCGCAGGCCAAAGGCTATTCGCAGATCCTGCTGCAGACGCCGATCCCGATCCCGCGCGCTATGGCGGAGAGCCTCTGATGCCGGTCTTCCAGTCCCGCGTTTCGCAGTCATCGGCGGCTTTCCAGAAGAACCGCGCCGACATGCTGCGGCTGATCGAGAAGCTCAACGAGCTCAATGCGCGGGCGCCGGCGCTGTCGGCGAAGCGCAAGGCGCGGTTCGAGGAGCGTGGGCAGCTTCTGCCCCGGGAGAGACTCGCGCGTCTGCTTGATCCGGGGATGCCGTGGCTGCAGATCAGCAATATTGCGGGCTATCTGGTCGATACGCCAGATGAAGCGAAGTCGATCGCGGGCTCGACAATCTTTTCAGGGATCGGCTTTATCAAGGGCGTGCGGTGCGTTGTCGTGGTAGACGACAGCGGCATCCAGGCTGGAGCGATGACGTCAGGCGGCGGCTATCGCCTGCGGCGGGCGCAGGAGATCGCGCTTCAGCAGAAGATGCCGTTTGTGCACCTTGTTGAAAGCGCGGGTGGCGACCTGCTCAACTACAAGGTCGAGGGCTTCGTGTCGGGCGGCGCACTGTTCGCCAACCTGGCGCGGCTGTCGGCCAAGGGCATGCCAGTGATCGCGCTGCTGCATGGCTCGTCGACGGCAGGCGGCGCCTATATGCCGGGCCTGTCGGACTATGTTGTCGCCGTGAAGGGGCGCGGCCGGGCGTTTCTGGCGGGGCCGCCGCTGTTGAAGGCGGCGACCGGCGAGATCGCGACGGAGGAAGAACTTGGCGGTGCGGATATGCACGCGACCGTTTCGGGGCTTGCAGAGTATCTCGCGGAGAATGACGCCGAGGCCTGCGTGATCGGACGCGAGATTGTGGGGCGGCTGGGATGGAACAGGCACTGCCCTGCCCCGCCGCCACGCAGTTACAGCGAGCCGACGCTCGATCCGGACGAGATCGCAGGGATCGTGCCGATCGATTACCGCACGCCTTATGACGCGCG
>DATBNA010000404.1:0-5157 GCA_036554545.1 Hyphomonadaceae bacterium | reverse complement strand
CTTGAAGGTCTCCAGCTTCGTTCGATGATCAAGAAGAGCGGCGACCTTCAGCTGTCGCTGGCCAAGATCTCGATCCCCGATCCCGCGCCGGACGAGATCGTCGTTCGTATCGAAGCAACGCCGATCAACCCCTCCGACCTTGGCCTTCTCGTCGGCCCAACCGATCCATCCACCCTTGCCGTCTCCGGCTCAAAGGACATGCCGGTCGTCACCGGGAAAGTGCCGGAACAGGCCCTGCGCATGGTCGCCGCCCGCTTCGACCAGGACCTGCCGGTCGGCAATGAGGGCGCTGGCACTGTCGTGGCCGCCGGCTCCTCGCCCGAGGCACAGGCCCTCAAAGGCAAGCTCGTCGCCATCCTCGGCGGCGAGATGTACGCCACCTACCGTACCGTGAAAGCCAGGGCCGCCCTGCCGCTGCCCGCCGGCGCCACCGCCGCCGACGGCGCTTCATGTTTCGTCAATCCGCTGACTGCCCTCGCCATGGTCAAGACGATGCAGATGGAAGGCCACACCGCCCTCGTCCACACCGCAGCCGCATCGAACCTCGGCCAGATGCTCAACAAGATCTGCCTCAAGGACGGCGTCGGCCTCGTGAACATCGTCCGCTCGGACGAGCAGACGAAGATCCTCAAGGACATCGGCGCAAAATACGTCGTCGACTCCTCCAAGCCCACCTTCATGGAAGACCTCGTCGCCGCCGTGAGCGCCACCGGTGCAACGCTCGGCTTCGACGCCACCGGCGGCGGCAAGCTCGCCGGCCAGATCCTGCAGGCGATGGAAATTTCGCTGAGCTCCAAGCCCGGCGCCTACAGCCGCTATGGCTCCTCGGTGCACAAGCAGGTCTACGTCTATGGCCGCCTCAGCCTTGAGCCGCTGATCCTCACCGGCGCCTATGGCCTCGCCTGGGGCGTAGGCGGCTTCCTGCTGACGCCCTTCCTGCAGAAGATCGGCCCCGCCGAAGCCCAGAAGCTGCGCGAACGCGTCGCCGCAGAGCTCAAAACCACCTTCGCCAGCCACTACACGAAGACGATCTCGCTCCGCGAAGCGCTCGATCCGGAGATGATCCGCACCTACAACCGCAAGGCGACAGGCGAAAAATACCTGATCAATCCAAGCCTCTGACGTTCTCCTGCGACGTCCGAGCGCCCTTCCACGGCGCGCGCCGTATGCTACACCGGCGCCGTTGCGTAAGGCATTGAGCGATCCGCCGCAGAGTGGACGCCTGCGGGAAGGAAATCGCGTTTGGTTACGAGAAACGAAGCCCTGGCGAAGCTCACTGCGCCGGGTGAACCCTTCGAACTGATCGAGACCGACGCGATCGGCCGACGCGTCCGCGTCTTCAAGAATGCGCCGCGCAACACGCGCGAGATTTTCGCCGCCACGCGCAGCAACAAGGAATTCCTCGCGTACGAAGGCGAACGTCTCAGCTACGAAGAGACATGGCAGCGCGCCTGCACGCTCGCCCACGCCCTCGTCACCGACTACGGCGTGAAGAAAGGCGACCGCGTCGCCGTCTCGATGCGCAACTATCCCGAGTGGATCATCTCCTACATGGCGGTCTCGTCCATCGGCGCGATGTTCGTCGCCATGAACGCGCTGTGGTCGTCGGACGAGATGGCCTATGGCCTCTCCAACGCCGAAGCCAAGGTTCTGATCGCCGACCAGGAACGCCTCGACCGCCTCGCCGCCATCGCCGGGCAGCCGAAGAACCTCGCCGTCATCGGCGCCCGCACGACCAAGCCCCTGCCCGCCGGCGCAAAGGCCTGGGCCGACATCGTGAAGGCCCCGTTCAAGACCGATATGCCTGCCATCGAGGTCAATCCCGACGACGACCTGCAGATGCTCTTCACCTCCGGCTCGACCGGCCATCCCAAGGGCGCGGTCTCGACGCACCGCAACGTCGTCCACGCGCTGCTGTCATGGGAGCTCGATCTCCACGCCGCCTGGGAGACCGGACTGCTCGCGCGTCCGCCGGCCGATCCGCCGCAATCGGTGATGCTGCTGGCGATCCCGCTCTTCCACGTGACGGGCCTGCTGTCCTGCTACATGTCCTCCTACCGCTACCAGCGGCGCATCGTGATGATGTACAAGTGGGACGTCGAGAAAGGCGCAGACATCATCGAGGCCGAAGGCGTCACGCACATGACGGCGACGCCTGCCATCACCGGCGACCTCGTCGCCTACTCCCGGGCCACCGGCCGCAAATTCCCGACGCTGGTCACCATCGGCGGCGGCGGCGCAGCCCGCGCCCCGGAGCAGGTGCGCGCCATCGACGCTGTCTTCGAGAAGGCCTTCCCCGGCACCGGCTGGGGGATGACGGAAACCAACGCCATCGGCGTCGGCATTGCGGCAGGCGATTATCTCCGCAAGCCGGAAAGCTCAGGCCGCGTCTCCGCCGTGCTCGACATCCGCATCGTCGATGAAAATGGCAAGCGCCTTCCGACCGGCCAGCGCGGCGAACTGCAGATCCGCGGCACGTCGATCATGCGCGAGTACTGGCGCCGCCCGGACGCCAACGCGAAAGAGTTTGTCGATGGCGACTGGTTCAAGACCGGCGATGTCGCCTACATCGACGACGAAGGCTTCGTCTTCATCGTCGACCGCATCAAGGATCTTGTGATCCGGGGCGGCGAGAATATCGGCTGCGGCGCGGTCGAATACGCGCTGCAGGAACACCCCGATGTGGCCGAAGCCTGTGTGTACGGCGTTCCCGACGAGCGTCTCGGCGAGGAAGTCGCCGCGACGCTCTATGTGACGAAACCGGTCAGCGAATCCGATCTGCGCGCCTTCCTCGAGCCGCGCCTCGCGAAATTCCAGATCCCGCGCTACTTCCACATGGTCCGCGAGCCGCTGCCCCGCGGCGCGACCGGCAAGATCCTGAAGCGCGACTTGCGCACCGAAGCGACAAGACGCCTCGCCGAGAAGGTCTAGTGCTCGAGCAGCAGCAGGACGCCTGGATCACGTTCGGCGCTATCCAGTCCGAGGATTCTGGCGAAAAAATTGAGAATGCTGGTCATGGGGAGGCTCCTTGCGGTCTCATTGGCCGCGTTGTGACCCTCAGATGGTCCCTTCCGGCATCGGCGCAATGCCCGCTGCCGGCGCCTTTTCCAAACAGTTGGTTCAGCCATCCTGAGCCATTACGCGGCGGCCAGAGCCGGACCCGGCCGCATCCGCAGAAGCTCGACTCCGGCGAGCACATAGCCTGCCCCGATCGCCAGCCCGGCCGCCACGAAGCCCTGCGGGACAATCATCGTGACGAGGCTCGATGCGAAGGTCGCAAGCCACAGCGCAGCGCTCAGGCGCAGCAGCCCGGCCCGCAACAGCTGCGCCGAGAGGCCGGCAAGTCCCGCCACGAACACCAGCGCGCCGATCCGGTAGAAATCGATCCCGAATGCGGGGGCATCGGGCCCGACAATGCTGGCGACGCCGCCCAGCGCGATCATGAAGAACGCCAGCCCGGCCATGCCCAGCGCCTCGGCGCTGGCGATATAGACTGCAATTAGTCCGAACATCAGGCCGAGGTCGATCACGCCGTAAAGCGTCTCAAGCCCGGCCGAGTTCGGCTCATATGGAATGAAGGTCGACACGATGCGCAGCGCGCCCGCCACGATGGCCGCCGCGGCGCCGGCGCGCACCAGCGCAGTGGTGCGGTGCGTAAGGTCAGCGGCGGTCATCCGTAGCTCACGACCTCGAATTCGACGCCACCCTTGTCACGGAAATAGAACCGCCGGCCCGGTTCGTAGTCGGCGTGCGCGTAGGGCTTGTATCCCGCAGCCCGGATCGTTGTCTCTGTAGCGTCGAGATCGTCTACGAGCACGCCGACATGATTGGGCTGCCCTTCACGCTCCGACCGGGGAAGGTCGGTCGGAGGCGTGTAGAGCGCCACATAGGTATCGTCCGTTCCGACGTGGATGGAATGGCCGCCGAGCTTCGATGGCCCCTCCCATCTCACGCGCCAGCCGAAGACAGAGACCATGAGGTCCGCCGTCTCCCGGGCCGACAGGGTTGTTACATTGACGTGTTCGAGGGAGGCCGCGCCCATATCAGGTTCCTTTTTCTTATCCCGGTTTTCCGGGTTGATTCCTTTGTGGGCATGAGGCGTAATTCCTCAACCTAACTTGAGGTCAAGGGATTTTTCCGATGCCAGGCGAGAAACCTGCCGAGAAGGGTGACGGCCTGCGCGGGGGCGAACCGCTGACCATTGGTGAACTTGCGCGGCGCACCGGCCTCGCCGTCTCCGCCATCCGCTTCTATGAGACGAAGGGCCTCGTCTCCTCGATCCGCTCCGATGGCAACCAGCGGCGCTTCCTCCGCTCCGACATCCGCCGCCTCTCCTTCGTGCTCATCGCCCAGCAGCTCGGCTTCTCGATCCAGGAGATCCGGGCGGCGCTCGCCACCCTGCCCGTCAACCGTGCGCCGACGCAAAGGGACTGGGAACGCATCAGCCGCGACTTCCGCAGCCAGCTCGACCAGCGCATCTCGCGCCTCACGCGCCTGCGAGACTATCTCGACGGCTGCATCGGCTGCGGCTGCCTCAGTCTCAAGAAGTGCGCGCTCTACAATCCGGGCGACCGCATGAAGAAGTTCGGCCCGGGCCCGCGCATTGTCATGGGCGATCCGTTCAAGATCGCGCAGTAGCTATCCAGGCTCCGAAAGCAAAAGGCCCGGCTGGGGAGCCGGGCCTTCGCTGTCCTTGAGCAAGGATGCGATCAGGTCTTCGAGATCGCGGTCCAGACGCGGGCAAGCCAGCCTGCGCCGTTGTCCGCCTTCACTTCAGACCAGGTCTTGCGGGCCGCATCCTTCTGGCCGGCCTTGTTCTGGGCCATGCCGAGGTGGAGCTGGGCATAGGCAAGCGCGCCAGGCTCAAGCTGGCCCTTGGCGATGCCCTTCTCGATGAGTTCTACGGCCTTCTTGTAGTCGCCGTTGGTGTAGTACTGCTCGCCCACCTGCACGAGCGGAGCGCCCGTCGCAGCAGCGGCCGCTGCAGCCTCGGCCTTCTCAAGGCCGCCAGCCTTGGCGGCTTTCGCGCCTTCCTGGACGGTCGCATACATCCGCTTGTTGCGCTCGGCCTTCGAGTCCTTCGGACCGCCGACTGCGCCGGACTTCACCAGCGGCGTCAGGATCTTCTCGGCTTCGATCGGCATCTGGCGCGTCAAC
>DATBNA010000388.1:0-7082 GCA_036554545.1 Hyphomonadaceae bacterium | reverse complement strand
TTCCTCGATGCCTCCGACGACATCGAGGATGCGCGCAAGGTCGCCGAGGGCATCGAGGAGCATCGCGCCTGCGACAAGAAGGTGATCCCCGACATGCACAAGGCTGACACCGGCTCGATCGCCTTTTCGGGCGAGGCAAAGGTGCTGAAGGACTACATCTTCCACCACCTGAAGGAGGAGGAGGAAGAGATGTTTCCGCGCGTGAAGAAGTTGATCCGGCCAGAAGCGCTGGAGGCGCTCGGCGAGAGGATGCTGGCGCGGAAGAACGAGCTGCTCGGAGAGAAGGTGTGAGGCCTTCATGCTGAGCGCGCCGGAACGGGCTGTCAGCGCCGGGCTGAAATATGTCGCGCCGGATTCCCTGCCGCTCCGCCGCCTGCGGAAGGGCAAGGGATTCAGCTATGTCGATCAGTATTCGCGTTCGGTGAGCGATGCGAAACTGCGCGAGCGGCTGAACAGTCTTGCCGTGCCGCCCGCCTGGGAAGATGTGCGCCTCGCGCGCGATCCCAAAAGCCATATCCAGGCTGTCGGCCGCGACGAAGCCGGTCGCCTGCAATACCGCTATCACGATCTCTGGACGGAAACCGGCCATGAAGTGAAACGCGAGCGTCTCGAACAGCTCGGCGAGAAGCTGGGCGAAGTGCGCGAGGAAGTCGCTGCACAGCTTCGCCGCCAGACAATCGACGAGGACTTCGCCCTCGCTTGCGCGCTGGCGCTGCTGGATCGGGCAGGGCTGCGCATCGGCTACCCGGAGTATTCCCGCGAGGACGGCGGCCGCGGCGCCACCACGCTCATGTGCAAGGATGTGCATGTGAAAGAGGGCGCGGTTCGCCTGCGCTTCCACGGCAAGGGCGGCAAGCGTATCCAGCGCATTCTGGAGGACACTTCGCTGGCGCGGGCGCTCGGCCTGCTGAAGGCGCAGCCCGGCGAGATGCTCTTCCGCTGGAAGAACAAGGACGGCGACGAGCGCTGCCTCACGGCCGACGACGTCAACGCCGCATTGCGGCAACGCTTCAGCGAAAGCACCAGTGCGAAGGATTTCCGCACCTTCCGGGCCAGCTCAATTGTGGCAGGCGCGCTGCAGGGCCTCGCCCCCGACGACATCACGGCGCGTAAGGACGCGCTCAAGCAGTCAATCAGGTCGAGCGCCAATTTCCTGCAGAACACCCCGACAGTGGCTCGAAATAGCTATGTGCACCCATTGGTGCAGAGCGCCTTCACGGATGAAACATTCGATCACGCGCCGTTGTTCACGGGCCCCCAGAGGGCAGGATTAACCCGCGGTGAAACCGCACTTCTGCGCCTGCTCAGGCGGGAGGCGGAAAAGTGACGCCCTGCACGTTGATGCCGCAACATGTGTATCGCAGGCGTCACACCGGGCAGTGCGATGAGTCCAAAGTTCGTTCACATGGTGTTGAGGGTAGAGCCAAGGGCCGGATTCCACTATTCTGATTCATGCGTCGGGGAAGCTAGTGCAGTCGCCCTCTTCAATTCGTCGCGCTGACGCCGACATTTGAAGAGTGGGTTCCTCATCGCACCACTGGGTAGCGTCTGCTCACCCGTTACGTGGCAGACGCCTCCCGCAAGGTGCAGGCCTTCGAGGAACGACGGCTCATACGCGGAGATGACGCGGGCGAGCATACTGACGTGCCTCTTGCAGGAGTTGTCCTGGACATGGGAGCTACGATGTCGCGCGATCTCTTCGACAGCTACACCAAGGCCTTCGAGTCACGTCGCGAGACGGTGATGACGATCGCCGAATACCTGGAAGGCTGCCGGAAGGACCCGCTGATGTACGCAGGTCCACACGAGCGGCTGCTCGCCGCAATCGGCGAACCGGAGATGGTCGATACTTCCCGGGACTCGCGCCTCGGCCGGATCCACTCCAACCGTACGATCCGCATCTACCCGACCTTCTCCGAATTCTACGGCATGGAGGAGACGATCGAGCGCATCGTCGCCTTCTTCCGCCAGGGCGCGCAGGGCCTGGAAGAACGCAAGCAGATCCTCTACCTCCTCGGACCCGTCGGCGGCGGCAAATCGTCCCTCGCCGAGCGCATCAAGGCGCTGATGGAGGACAAGCCGATCTACGTGCTGAAGGCCGGCAACGACCTCTCGCCGGTCTTCGAAAGCCCGCTCGCTCTCTTCGATCCTGAAACGCAGGCCGAGCAGCTGCAGAAGGACTACGGCATCCCGCGCCGGCGCCTTACCGGCCTGATGAGCCCCTGGGCGCTGAAGCGCCTCGACGAGTTCGGCGGCGACATCACGAAGTTCCGCGTCGCCAAGGTGAAGCCCTCGCGCCTGCGCCAGATCGGCATCGCCAAGACCGAGCCGGGCGACGAGAACAACCAGGACGTCTCCTCGCTCGTCGGCAAGGTCGACATCCGCAAGCTGGAAATGCATTCGCAGTCCGACCCGGACAGCTATTCCTATTCCGGCGGCCTCAATCGCGCCAACCAGGGCGTCCTCGAATTCGTCGAGATGTTCAAGGCGCCGATCAAGATGCTGCACCCGCTGCTCACCGCGACCCAGGAGAGCAACTACGCCGGCTCCGAGAATATCGGCGCCATCCCGTTCACCGGCATCGTCATGGCCCACTCGAACGAAGCCGAATGGCGCTCGTTCAAGAACAACAAGACCAACGAGGCCTTCATCGACCGCATCTATGTGATCAAGGTGCCGTACGTCCTGCGCGTAGCGGAAGAAACCCGCATCTACGAAAAGCTGGTCCGCGGCTCCGAACTCGCCGAAGCCCCGCTGGCGCCGGGTACGCTGGAAATGCTGGCCCGTTTCTCGGTCCTCTCGCGACTCAAGCCGCACGAGAACTCCAACCTTTTCGCCAAGATGCGCGTCTATGACGGCGAGAGCCTGAAAGAGGTCGATCCCAAGGCCCGCACGCTGCAGGAATACCGCGATGCAGCCGGCGTCGATGAAGGCATGGAAGGCATCTCCACCCGCTTCGCCTTCAAGGCCCTCTCGGCCACCTTCAACCACGACACGGAAGAAGTCGCCGCCGATCCGGTGCACCTGATGTATGTGCTCGAACAGGCGATCAAGCGCGAACAGTTCCCGGACGACACGGAAAGCGCCTATCTCGAATTCATCAAGGCCGACCTCGCGCCGCGCTACGCCGAGTTCATCGGTCACGAGATCCAGAAGGCCTATCTCGAGAGCTACCACGACTACGGCCAGAACCTGTTCGACCGCTATGTCGACTACGCCGACGCGTGGATCGAGGACCAGGACTTCAAGGATCCCGACACCGGCCAGCTGCTCGACCGCGAACTCCTCAACCAGGAGCTCTCGAAGATCGAGAAGCCCGCCGGCATCGCCAACCCGAAGGACTTCCGCAACGAGGTGGTGAAGTTCACGCTCCGCGCCCGCGCCAACAACAAGGGCCGCAACCCCTCGTGGACCAGCTACGAGAAGATCCGCGAAGTCATCGAGCGGCGCATGTTCAGCCAGGTCGAAGACCTTCTCCCGGTCATTTCCTTCGGCTCCAAGCGGGATTCCGAAAGCGAGAAGAAACACGACGAGTTCGTTCAGCGGATGGTCGAGCGCGGCTACACCGAGCGCCAGGTTCGCCGCCTGGTCGAGTGGTACATGCGGGTTAAGCAGGCCAGCTAGAAAGCACTCGATGAACATCATCGACCGCCGTCGGGACCCCGGAGGAAAGTCGCTGGCGAACCGCCAGCGATTCATCCGCCGCGCCCGCGCGCTGGTTCGCCGCGCTGTCCGCGAAGCCTCCGCCAAGCGCTCGATCAAGGATGTCGAGAAGGGCGGCGACATCGTCGTCCCCGCAGACGGCGTCCACGAACCGACGCTGCGCCGCGGCGGCGTCGGCGGTTCGCGCGAATACGTCCTGCCCGGCAACAAGAAATACATCGAAGGCGACACCATCCCGCGCCCCGATGAAGACGAGGCCGGCGGCGGCGCCTCCGCCGACGGGGAGGGCGAAGACGATTTCCGCTTCGCCCTGTCAGACGAGGAATTTCTCGACCTCTTCCTCGAAGACCTCGAACTGCCGGACCTCGCCAAACGCCAGGTGATGGGCGTCGAGGAAACGCAGCCGCGCCGCGCCGGCTACCGCGCCTCTGGTCCGCCGGCCACGCTCTCGATCACGCGCACCATGCGCAACTCGTTGTCGCGCCGAGTCGCCCTCGGTCGCCCCAAGCCGGAAGACGTCGCCGAACTCGAAGCCAGAATCACGAAACTCGACGATGAGGGCGGCCACGACGAGGAAGTGACCCGGCTCCGCGAAGACCTCGCCCGCATCGCGCGCAAGATGAAGGTCGTCCCCTTCATCGACCCGTTCGACGTGCGCTACCGCCGCTACGAGCAGGTGCCGCGTCCCATCGCCCGCGCCGTCATGTTCTGCCTGATGGACGTCTCAGGCTCGATGGACGAGCACATGAAGGACCTCGCCAAGAGGTTCTACTCGCTGCTCTACCTGTTCCTGAAGCGGCGCTACAAGCGCGTCGACGTTGTCTTCATCCGCCACACGCACGAAGCCAAGGAAGTCGACGAGGACACCTTCTTCCACAGCCGGGAGTCCGGCGGCACCGTCGTCTCCACCGCGCTCGAGGAGATGGCCCGCATCGTCAAGGACCGCTATCCGGCCAACCAGTGGAACATCTACGCCGCGCAGGCCTCCGACGGCGACAACCTGCCGATGGACAATTCCAACACCATCAACCTGCTCAAGATGTCGATCCTGCCGCTGGTGCAGTACTATGCCTATCTCGAAGTCGGCCACGCCAAGGACGACCAGGGCGGCGAGGCCTCGTCGCTCTGGCGCGCCTACGAGCTGGTGGCCTCCGCCGACGAACGCATGGCGATGCGCAAGGTCAGCCACCGCCGCGACATCTATCCCGTGTTCCGCGAGCTGTTCGCTCGCGAAGGCGCAAAGGCCGAGACATGAGTGAAAGCAGCATCATGAAGCCGCGATCGCGCATCGTGCCGCCTGCGGGCGCTTCGTCGTCGCTGCTCTATTCCGGTCCCGACTGGAATTTCGAGATGCTCGGCCGCATTTTCGACGCCGTGCGCGAAATCGGGGAGGGCGAACTCGGCCTCGACACCTACAGGACGCAGATCGAGGTCATCACCTCCGAACAGATGCTCGACGCCTATTCCTCCGTCGGCATGCCGCTCTTCTACAAGCACTGGAGCTTTGGCAAGGACTTCGCCCGCAACGAAGCGCTCTATCGCAAAGGCTGGCAGGGCCTCGCCTACGAGATCGTCATCAATTCCGATCCCTGCATCTGCTACATCATGGAGGAGAACTCCGCGACGATGCAGACGCTGGTGCTGGCCCACGCCGCCATGGGCCACAACCACTTCTTCAAGAACAACTATGTCTTCAAGCAGTGGACCGACGCCACCGGCATCGCCGACTATCTCTCCTTCGCCAAGAGCTACATCTCCAAGTGCGAGGAGCGCCATGGCATCGAAGCCGTCGAGCGCCTGATCGACGCCGCTCACGCCCTGCAGTCGCACGGCATCCATCGTTACCCCGGCAAGCGCTCGATGGACCTGGCGTCGGAAGAACGCCGCGAGCAGGAACGTCGCGCGCATGGCGAGGCGCTGTTCAACGACCTGTGGCGCACCGTGCCTGTAGCCAAGGGCAAGAAGGGCCCGTCAAAGAAGAAGACCGAGGAAGACCGCCGCCGCGCCATCCTGCGCCTCCCGGAGGAAAACCTGCTCTACTTCCTCGAAAAGACCGCGCCCAAGCTGCAGGGCTGGCAGCGCGAGATCCTGCGCATCGTCCGCCTCATCGCGCAGTACTTCTATCCGCAGCGCCAGACCAAGATGATGAACGAGGGCTGCGCCACCTGGACCCACCACACCATCATGAAGCGGCTCCACGAGACCGGAAAGATCGACGACGGCGCCTTCCTCGAATTCCTGCACTCGCACACCGCCGTGGTGATGCAGCCGGACTTCGACGATCGCCGCTTCTCCGGCATCAACCCGTACGCGCTCGGCTTCGCCATGATGCAGGACATCGAGCGGATCGCCCTGACGCCGACCGACGAGGACCGCCTCTGGTTCCCCGACATCGCTGGCAATGGCGACGCCCCGGGCACGTTGCGCGAGGTCTGGGCCAACTTCCGCGATGAAAGCATCATCTCGCAGTACCTGTCGCCCAACGTCATCCGCAAGATGGGCCTCTTCCAGGTCGTCGATGATCACGACGAAGAGGAAATGGAAGTCGCCGCCATCCATGACGAGCGCGGTTACCGCGAAGTCCGCCGGGCGCTTGCCCGCCAGTACGACGTCGCCCGCCGCGACCCGGACATCCAGATCGTCGATGTCGACCTCACCGGCGACCGCCGCCTCGAACTCCGCCACTTCGTCGTCGACGGCGTCACGCTCGAGGAAAAGGACGCCGACCGCGTCCTCCAGCACCTCGCCGACCTCTGGGGATATGAGGTCAGGCTGGTGGAGAGCGACGACGAAACCGTCTACGCGGAACATAAGGCCGAACCGATGCGGCCGTTCGCGTAGCTATTCGCTGCGTTCCAGTCGCTAGTTCGTTGCTCCGCCATCTCAACATCCGCATTCCCCGCGCAGGGTGAGGAACGGTCCCGCAGGGACCAATTCGAGTGACGAACTCCCAGAGTGATAGCGGAGCGCAGCCCGGTCCAGCGCGCGGATGCGCGCTAACTCCGATCTCTCGTCCACCGCCGTCATCCTCGGGCAAGCGAAGCGCGACCCGAGGATCCTTCTTTGCTTCAGCGTGGGATGGCGGAAGAAAGATCCTCGGCTCAAGGCCGAGGATGACTCGTCGAGACAGCAATGGGCGGCACAAAACCGCTCGAACTCCCCATATTTCTCGCGGCCGTTTCGCGAAGTTCTCCAGCGATTCCAGAGCTCTGCCGAAAACAGATGGAAAAGTTATCCAACACCCCCTGAGGCTGGCGGATACTGCATGCGCCCTTTCTGAGGGAGGTTTCGAGGTCGACCGAAGCTTCGGGATGAAAGGGCGGCGGCCGGCGTGGCCGTCAGGGTGTCGGGACGTACGAGCCCGGCAAGGAAGCCAGTTGCGACTGGGGCGTGGCCCAGCGGTAAGACCCGCAGACCCG
>DATBNA010000362.1:0-4053 GCA_036554545.1 Hyphomonadaceae bacterium | reverse complement strand
ATCGTCGCCGAGATGCGTTCAGGCGACATCAGCGACGATGAGTTCAGCCGGGCGATCATGCCATCGCTGGAAGTCCTCCCGCAGAATGCGGCGTCCAACGGTTATTGGCTGAACCTGATAAGCCAGGCGCAGACGCGTCCGGACGTGATGGAGCGCAACAAGCTTTCCGCCATCGAGAAGAGCGTGCGCGCTGTCACCAAGGCGGATGTTGTTGCCGCAGCGAACAGATGGCTGAGCGATGCAGCTGCACAGGACGTGCGCGTCATGCCGTCGAAAAAGGCGGTCGACTAGGCCGGATCAGACGGTGACGGTCGAGAGCGCTTCTTCAAGCTCGGCGAAGGAAGGCTGGCTGTCCGACGGGATCTGGCCGCGGCCGATCTCGACCGAGACCTGCGCGGCGTTACCGTGCAGGTGGGCGACCAGCACGTCCTTGATGATCTTGTAGAACTGGCCTTCCTCGTCAATCACCTGCGTAAGTCGCGCCGCGAAGGGACCGACAAAGCCGTAGGCGAGGAACACGCCAAGGAACGTACCCACAAGCGCCGAGCCGATCAGCGCGCCGAGATACTCCGGCGGCTGCGAGATCGCGCCCATCGTCTTGATGATGCCGAGCACGGCGGCGACGATCCCGAGCGCGGGCAGGGCGTCTGCTGTCGTCTGGATGGCGTGACTGGCCTTGTGGGCCTCGTGGTGGTGTTTCTCGATCTGGCGATCGATGACTTCCTCGATCTGGTGTGGGTCTTCGAGGTTCATCGTCATGACACGGAGCGTGTCGCAGATGAGGTCAGTGGCGAAATGGTCCTTCAGGATCTTCGGGTAGTTCTGGAAGATCGCGGATTCGTTCGGCTTCTCGATATGCTGTTCAATGGCGACCACGCCCTTGGTCTTCATCGTCTTGGTCAGCACGAATAGCAGCGAGAGGAGGTCGGTGTAGTCCTTCGCCTTCCACTTGGGGCCGCCCATGATCTTGCCGAAGCCGGCGCCGGCGGCCATCACGGTCTTGAACGAGTTGCCGATGAGGAAGGCGCCTACAGCGGCGCCGCCGATCATCATGAACTCCATCGGGGCGGCCTTGATGATGACGTCGAAATGGCCGCCGGCGAGCATGAAGCCCCCGAACACCATCGCGAACACAACCACCACGCCAATAATCTGAAACATCGACCCGCGCCCAGGAAAGTCCAGTTTTTCGTTGGGTCGTTTATGCACGAGCAAGCTTAATGGCCTGTTTCGAGGCCTTAAGAAAAAGGGTGAAGGAAGGACAAACAGCTTGCCGGATGCCCGGCGCCGATTGGCCGAATGGCTGCCGCAATCGCAAGCCTAATTGGCGGCTATGGACAGGTGGGACAGGCGGCTCTTTCTTGTTTCGCTGGGGTGCGCGGGCGCGGCGCCTCACGCGCTCGCGCAGCAGCCATCAGACGAAGACGTTTCATTTCCTGTTAAGGTGGCGATCGGCGCCGAGCTGCGAGCTCAGAAACACGAGATCTACGATCCCGCTTATGTAAAGCTCGCCTATCCGATGGGCGATGTGCCGGACGATCGCGGGGTCTGCACCGATACTGTGATCCGCGCCTTCCGCCATGCCGGCGTCGACCTGCAGCAGGCGGTGCACGAGGACATGTCGGCGAGTTTCAGCGCCTACCCCAAGGCATGGGGGTTGAAGAAGCCCGACAGCAATATCGATCACCGGCGGGTGCCGAACCTCGAGACTTTCTTCCGGCGCAGGGGGGCGGCGAGAGCGCTGAGCCAGACGCCTTCCGACTATCGGCCAGGGGATATTGTCAGCTGGCGCCTATCCCTCGGCGGCACGCCGCACATCGGCGTGGTGACACGCAAGAAATTCCGCGGTGAGCCGGTGATCGCACACAATATCGGGGCAGGGACGAAAGAAGAGCCTTGCCTCTTTAACTGGCCGATCGACGGCTGGTTCCGCTTCGAACGCTGGACGTAAGACTCACGGCGCGCGTGGCCGGCGCTCCGGCAGCGTGACGATCGGCAGCGTGATGCGCGACAGCTGCTTCGGCCCGTGCAGCACCTGGTTGATGGCGGTTTCGTACTCCGTTTCGGTGTAGGGATTGCGCACCGTGTTGAGGTTGCGGGCATAGCTCGGGAAGTTGCTTGAGGAAACCTCTACACGGATGCGGTGGCCCTTGAGAAAGGCATTGGCAGCCAGCATGGGTGGCGGCTTGATTGAATAGATTTCGCCGCGGCGCATGAACACCGGCTCGCTTTCGCCGTTCCGATAGCGCATGCGCAGGATGGTGTCGGAAATGTTCCAGGCCACGCCGCCGGGTTCGACGTCGACCAGCTTCACCGTGAAGTCGGTGTCGAAGGCGCTGGAGGACACGAACAGCTCGGTATCGATGTAGCCGAAGACGGCAACATCTTCGGTGAGCGGTTCGCTGGTATAGACCAGCACGTCCGGGCGCTGCTCGATCGTGCGCTGGTCGAACGCGCCATCGCGCTGATCAGGGCCCATGCCGGAGATCTGGCCGCCATTCGAAATGACAGGGTTCGCCGGGTCGTAGGTGAAGCGGTCGCTGGAAGACTGCTGAGGCGCTTCTGCCTGCAGCACGCCGTTGCCGGCGGCTGTGTTCGCTGCGCCCCCGCTGGCAAGATAGAAGGTGCGGCCTTCCTTCGCCGATGCCGATGGCACGCTGTCGAAGCTGGCCCAGCGGTTGATGCCGGCCATGTAGGCCGTGACCGGTGAGAGCGGCGTTCCCGAGAACCTGTCATCTTTCAGCCAGCGGTCGAGCCAGGCGAGCGCGAGGCGGTCGTAGTCGAATGTGGCGTCGCCCAGCGGCCGGTCGCCGATCTTCGTGCGCGGCCGGCGGAAAGAGCAGTGCTGGCCGTTGGTCATCACGATGGCCTGCGTGCCCGCCGGATTCTCCTTCCGCGTCTTCTCAAAGAAGGCGACAGCGGAAGGCGGAGAAATATCGTAGAGCGCCTCGGCCCAGAGGCCCGGCACCTTGATCACATCCTTGTCGGTGACGCGATCTTCCGCCCATATGGCGCCCGAGGGACCGCGCGCGAGATACTCTTCAAGCTCCGTCTTCGGCGCCATGGCCGCCTTGGCGATGTCAGCCATCGGGAGGTGCATGCGGACGGCGCTGTAGGTCTCCTGCGCAATGTCGGTGCTGGGAAACTTGTCTTCCGGAAACTCCTCGATGCGCTTGGCGCGTTCGGCGTCGCTTAGCTTTGCATCAAGTTGCGGCCAGTCGGTCTGCATCGCTTCGAAGAAGTAGTTGGCCCAGCCTTGCTGCCATACCCCGCCGCGCCAGAAGTTCCCCTGTTCGCGATGCGGTCCCACTTCGGCGATGCCGACGCCGGACGAACCGACGATCATCGCCTTGTGCGTCGGGTGGCCGAGCGATGCGAGCTTGAGCTGGTTCTCCGCCGACGACGAGCAGCCATAGGTTCCCACCTTGCCGTTGGTCCAGGGCTGTTTGGCGATCCATTCAAGCGTATCCCAGCCGTCCTCGTCTGCACGGCCGAGCATCTGCATTATGCCTTCAGAAAGATAACGGCCGCGTTCGTGCTGCTGGACGACGGCGTAGCCGGCATTCAGCAATTTTGTCTCAAAGGAACTCATCTCTGTTTCGTAGGGCGTGCGGATAAGCACGACTGGAAACGTTCCGTCCGGCGCCGGCAGCCAGACCTGCGTGTTGAGGCGCACGCCATCGCGCATCCTTGCCTGCAGGTTCGGCATGAGGACTGCGCCCTCCGGCAACGTGAAGGGCGGCGGAGAGGCGGGGTTGGCCGCGGCTGGCTGCGCGGCGGTCTGATCGAAGACAGACGTGTCGCAGGACGCGCCGGGCAGAAGGGCGACAAGCGCCAGAGCGTAAGGCCAACGAGTGCGCATGAGCAGTCCTGAACTGGGTGCGCCGGCACCATAGGCGGTCAGGCGGCGTATCGTGAAGACCGCCAGTCGTTAGAGGCCTCGCGTTTCGGGACTCAGCGCCGCGCCGGAGCGTGCGGATCCCCGCGCCGCGCCGGCCCCGCGCCCTTGTCAGAAGTGATGCAGGATGAACATGCCGAGCACCCCGCCATCGC
>DATBNA010000338.1:0-5601 GCA_036554545.1 Hyphomonadaceae bacterium | reverse complement strand
AATCCTGCCCTTCCTCGAAAATATCCTCGCCCGCCGTCATCAGGCGCCGTTCGAGTTCCTCACCCATGCGCTCGAACGCGGCGTGGGCCTGCCGCGGCCGGGCTGGGAGCTGATCCTGTCGCGCTTCGGCGGCCCGGCGCGTGAGCCTGTCACGGCCCTCATCGACCGGGCCGCTGCATTCGACGCCGGCGAAGCGCCGAGCCTCCAGACCTTCCTCGACGCAGTCGAGCGCCGCGGCGGCGAGGTAAAGCGCGAACTCTCCGGACCGCAGGACGAAGTGCGTGTGATGACCGTGCACGGCGCCAAGGGTCTCGAAGCGCCCATCGTCATCCTGCCTGATACCTGCTCGGCCCATCGCGGCGAGCGCGACGGCGTATTCGTGACGGAAGACGGGGCGCCGGTCTGGGCCGGCTCAAAGACCAACGACACCGACCTCAGCGCACAGCTCCGCGCCGTCGCCGAAGCCCGCGCGCTCAGGGAGCATCGCCGCCTGCTCTATGTCGCTCTCACCCGCGCGCAGGACCGGCTCATCATCTGCGGCGCCGAACGCGGCAACACCAGGGACGGCCACGAGAAGACTTCGTGGTACCGTGTCTGCGAAGGTGCGATGCATCGCCTGGCCGCGAGCGGCGGTGTTCAGGACGTGCAGGACGGCGACCGCTCGATCAGGCGTTTCGGCGCCGCGCCTGAGTTGCTCATCCCCGCAACCGTGTCCCCTGGGTCAGCAGCAACCCTACCTGCCTGGCTCACCCGTCCGGTCAACCTCGAGTTCAAGGGCCGCGTGCTCTCGCCTTCGGGCCTCACCGCGTCGGGCGACCCGCCGGTCATCTCGCCCTTCGGCGACGGCCGCTCCGAGCGCCTGCGCCGCGGCTCGCTCATCCACCTGATGTTTGAAGTCCTGCCGGAGCTTCCTCCAAAGTCCCGCCGCAAGGCCGCCGAAGCCTTCCTCAGGAAGCAGCCCGACCTCACCCCCGACCAGCGCAGGGAAATGCTCCAAGCCACGCTGGGCGTGCTGGAGGACAAGCTGTTTGCGGCAGTCTTCGGTCCGGGCGGTCGCGCCGAAGCCCCCGTGATCGGCAAGCTTGGCGACAACACCATCAATGGCCGCGTTGACCGGCTTGTGATCACCGACGCCGAAATCCTGATTGTGGACTACAAGACCGACCGGCCCGCCCCAGCCGGCGTGGAGGGCGTCGGCGAGGCCTATATCGCCCAGATGGCGGCCTATCGGGCCGTGTTGTCGCAGCGTTGGCCAAACCGCCCCGTTCGGTGCCTGCTGGTCTGGACAGACGGCCCGAGACTCATGGAAATTCCGCCCTCTGCGCTGGATGGGGCGCTCAGGTCCATCCCGGCGTGAACCTTTCGTTTAGCGGCGCTCCGTTGGATGACAGGGACAGTCCGCCTACGTAGAACCGGCAAGTTTTCAGGATACCGCCATGGCCGTTGCTTCCATTTCCGACGATACATTCGATGCCGAAGTGCTGGGCGCCGGCACGCCCGTGATCGTCGATTTCTGGGCGGAATGGTGTGGCCCCTGCAAGCAGGTTTCCGCGCATTTCGAGGCGCTGGCCGAAGAGCTGGGCGAGAAGGTGCGTGTGGTCAAGATGAACATCGACGACAACCCCATGACCGCCGGCCGCTTCGGCGTGCGCGGCCTGCCGACCTTCATGATCTTCCAGGACGGCAAGGTCACAGCCACGCATCTTGGCGCGATGAGCAAATCGCGCATGGTCGAATGGCTGAAGGAATCCGCCCCGTCGATCGCGGCCTGATCACATCTCAAGCAAGGAAACCCGCATGGCGCTGCAGGAAGTCACCGACGACAACTTCGACGCTGAAGTGCTCGGCTCCTCTGGCCCCGTCGTGGTCGACTTCTGGGCCGAGTGGTGTGGCTCGTGCAAGCAGATGATGCCTGCCTTCGAACAGCTCGCCGGCGAAGTCGAAGGCAAGGCCAAGCTGGTGAAATTCAACGCCGACGAAAATCCGATGGCGCCTGGTCGCTTCGGCGTGCGCGGACTGCCGACCCTCATGATCTTCCAGGACGGCAAGCTGCTATCTACCAAGACCGGCGCGATGACCAAGTCGAAGCTCGCCGACTGGATCAAGGAAACCGTGCCGTCAGTCGCCTGAGTCTCTGCTGATCGGCCGACGCGCACGTAAACCCGCCAACAAATCTCCTGAAGCCGAGCGCGCGAGGCGTGTGAACCCTTGCCTCCGGCACTGTCTGCCCTGACTATTATTGGAAGGTTGGCAGGGCCAAGCCCGCCGTGTGGACCAACAGTCCCGCCTGGGAGGAGACGCCATGAAGACGTGGATGCCGCCGGTCTCGGCCGCAGCGCTGGCCGCTGCTTTGGTTCTGACGAACACCGCCTGGAGCCAGCAGGCCGCGCCGGCGCAGGAAACAGATCCCTACAAGATCAATCCTTTCACCTCGGGCGCAGCCGGCGAGCGTCTCGCTCCACGCCGACCGCCGCGCGGGGCCGCGCAGGCGGACGAACCCGCAGCCGCACTATCGGCCGAGGCGATCGCGGTCGCCAGGGCAGAGATGGCCAAGCCGCGCACCGAGCCCGGCTACAAAACCCCTCGCCTCGCGATCGGCCAGCCCGATTTGCAAGGCGTATGGTCCAACGCTTCAAACACGCGGCTCACGCGCCCAGCACAGTTCAAATCGCTGGTGATGAATGACGAAGAAGCCGCCAAGGCGCGCCGCGAGCATCCCCAGAACATCCGCCAGGCGACCGACGACAACCAGAAGGAATCCGATGGTCTGCTCAACGGCCGCGATCTCGCCGCCGGCCGCGGCTACAACGCCTTCTGGATCGACCCGGGCACCAACTACTCGCTGACAAAAGGAACCTGGCGCACCTCATGGATCGTCGATCCGCCCAACGGACAAATCCCGCTCACGGAAGAGGGCCGCAAGACCCTCGCCGCGCGCCGCACGGATCGCGGCACCGGCTACGACAATCCCGAAGAGCGCGGCATGGCCGAGCGCTGCATCTTCTTCGGCGGCTCGAGCGGTCCGCCGCTGATGAACGGGCTCTACAACAACAACTATCGCATCACGCAATCCCGCGACCACGTGATCATCGTGGCCGAGATGATCCACGAACCGCGCATCATCAGGCTGAACGCGAAGCACGGCCCGCCGGCGCTCAACAAGTATGCCGGCGATTCCATCGGCTGGTGGGAAGGCGACACGCTGGTGGTCGAGACCATCAACGTGAACCCGACCGGCGGCGGACAGGCGGCGATCACCGAAACCGGCAGGATCATCGAGCGCTTCACGCGCTACAACGACAAGCAGGTCCTCTACGAATTCGAGGTCCACGATCCGTCGCTCTACAGTCAGGTATGGAAGGGCGAGATCGGCCTCAACGCCGCGCCGGACCTCTACGAATACGCCTGTCACGAGGGCAATTACGGCCTCGAAGGCATCCTCGCCGGCGGCCGCGCGAACGATCGCAAGGGGATTGCAAACAGAGTCTCTGGTTCGCGCGAAGAGTAACGCTTTTCCCTATCCGCGGCCCCGGTTGCACGTCCGCCCGGTTTGATGCAATGCAGCACGACGCTTGCATACTTCGACCAGACCTGACGGGACATTTCCATGAGCACGCGAACCCCGCGCCAGTTCTTCAAGCCGCTGGCGATCGGCGCGCCCGAGCCGATGCGCGAGCTGCCCGTCCGGCTGGAGCGTATGATCCATTTCGTGCCGGGCCATAACGAGAAAGTCCGGGCCAAGACGCCGGAGATGGCGGCAAAGGTCGACGTGATACTCGCCAACCTAGAGGACGCCATTCCCGCCGACGCCAAGATCCAGGCTCGCGCCGGGGCGATCGAAATGGCGAAGATGGTCGACTGGAAGAAGCTCGGCACCGGCCTGTGGACGCGCGTCAACCCTCTGAACTCGCCATGGTTCCTCGACGACGTCACCGAGATCGTCACCAAGGCAGGCGATGTTTTCGACGTGATCATGCTGCCGAAGGTCGAAGGGCCGTGGGACATTCACTTCGCCGACCAGCTCGTCGCGCAGCTTGAAGCGAAGGCGGGCGTCAAGCGCCCTATCCTGTTCCACGCCATTCTCGAGACCGGCCAGGGCGTCGCGCTTGTCGAAGAGATCGCCCTCGCCTCTCCGCGCATGCAGGGCATTTCGCTTGGTCCGGCGGACCTCGCCGCCAACCGCGCGATGAAGACAACGCGCGTCGGCGGCGGCCATCCGATGTATCGCGTGATCGAGGACCCGGTCGAAGGCCGCGAGCGCATCGCCGCGCAGCAGGACCTCTGGCACTATACCTTCGCCAAAATGGTCGATGCTTGCGTGCAGGCCGGCATCAAGCCATTCTATGGCCCGTTCGGCGACATCGCTGACCTCGCCGCCTGCGAGCAGCAGTTCCGCAACGCCTTCCTGATGGGCTGCGCTGGCGCATGGTCGCTGCATCCGGGACAGATCGAGATCGCCAAGCGCGTCTTTTCGCCCGACCCGGCCGAAGTGAAGTTCGCGCTGCGCATTCTCGAAGTCATGCCTGACGGCACCGGCGTGGCGATGCTCGACGGCAAGATGCAGGACGACGCCACCTGGAAACAGGCGAAGGTCATTGTCGATCTTGCAAGGCAGGTAGCGGCCAAGGATCCCGAGATGGCGAAGGCCTACGGACTCTGAAGATGGGCTGCGAAAGCAGGAATCCGCCTTTCTGAATCTGCTCTCGCGGCGCACCGCGGCGCCGCATTCGCGATATTCGTTCGCCTTGTGAAAAGTTGGCGTGCACAGATTGCGGGCGCCAACAAACATGCCTAGCCATTGAATCGGCCGCGCCGGAGAGCGTTGGCCGACAGTGAAGTCGATTGGGGGGACTCATGAAAATCGTAACAGCGCTCGCCGCCATTGCCATTGGCGGCGTAACGGCCGCTCCTGCATTCGCGCAGGAGCAACCCGCGCCGGAGACCGGACAAACCTGGACGAGCGACAATTCAGGATTCTACATCGGCGGCGGCATCAACCTTTACTTCCTCGATCGCGACTACGCGGCCGAAGGCCTTCCAATCTTCTTCGAAGACCAGCCTTCGCCCGGCGCGTGGATGGGCCGTCTCGGATACGCCTTCAACGAATATCTCGCAGTCGAAATCGAGGCCGGCATCGGCGGAGCTGCGTCGGAATTCACCACAAGCGGCGGCGGCGTCGACGGCGAGATCGGCATCGAAGAGCCGGTCGGCGCCCACCTCATCCTGTCGATGCCGATGGCTGACACCGGCGTCTACTTCATGGGTAAGGCCGGCTATGTCAGCGCAAAGGTTTCGCGCGAATATCTCGGGGCATCGCCGCCTGACCTCGATCTCAACGGCGCATCCTTCGGCATTGGCGCCGGCCTGCGTGGCGGCGCGTGGGACTATCGCATGGAGTACAGCTTCATGTCCGGCGACAGCGGCGATGGCGGGGTGCTCGGCATGTTCATCCTGCATCACTTCTGACAAGGGTCCGGGGCCGGGGCGGCGCGGGGATCCGCACGCTCCGGCGCTGCGCTGACCCCCCGAAACGCGACGCCCCTAACGACTGGCGGTCTTCACGATACGCCGCCTGACCGCCTATGGTGCCGGCGCACCCAG
>DATBNA010000316.1:0-6738 GCA_036554545.1 Hyphomonadaceae bacterium | reverse complement strand
ATGCAGGGACGCCAAGGCTGCCAGAGCTGGAGGGCCTGGCCGGCAAGCCTCGCCCATGTTGCGTCGAACATGACCCTCCCGCACCTCCCGGACGTCTGGAAGTACGGCAAGCAGCCGATGCGCGAAGCAGCCCAATGAATCTGATAGGCTTGCGTATTGGCTGTTGTCCGCATTGGCCCTGCAAGGTTGATCCGCGTCAAACCGTGCGCCAACATCAAAACTAGGCTAGGAGAGGATAGGCAAATCTTAGGGAGGTTGTCCGCGATGCGCATACTCTGGTCTTCTGCCGCAGGCCTTGTGCTTGCGGCATCGCTCTCGGCCTGTGCGCCGGAGCCAGTGGTGACGAGCGAGGCGGCGCCGGAAGCGACCGCCCCTGCCTCCGTGGCGTCAGCCAGGCCGCCCATCACCCTGCCGGTCAGCCTCAATGCCGTTATGGTGGCGCTGGTCGATCATGCCTCCGAGCCGCTCTGGCTCGATGCATATGAGCCGCCCACGACCGAGGCGCGCTGGCTTGAGTCCGAGTACAATGCCTACCAGATGGCTGTCGGCGGCAAGCTGATCCAGTTGGCCGGAACAGGGCCGAACGACGCTGATTGGGTCGCTGACCCGGAATGGATAAAGATGGCGGATGAAATGACCGCCGCAGGAATGGACGCGCTCGGAGCTGCCAAGGCCAGGAATGTCGCCATGCTCAACACCGCCGGCGATCGTCTGGTCGCCTCCTGCGAGGCCTGCCACAAGAAGTTCAAGCCGGGCCTTACCAGCATGGGCATATACAAGTCGCCGAACTACCCGCCCAAGAACTAGGCACGCTTGGCGGGTTGCCTGTCAGCCCGCCAGCCGCGCCAGCTCCGCGTCGCTCAGCTCGTAATTGCCGTAGACGTTTTGCACGTCGTCGCAGTCTTCGAGCTCTTCCAGCATCTTCATGAGGGAGTCGGCATTCTCGCCCTCGACCGGAACCGTATTGAGTGGCTTCCAGATCAGCGACGTCGAAGTCGCCGGCGTCTTGATCTTGCCCTCCAGCGCCGCCGCCACTTCCGCGAGGTCCGCACGGGCCGTGTAGATGTAGTGCCCATCGGCGTCGCTCTGCACGTCGCTGGCGCCGGCGTCGATCGCCGCTTCCATGATGGCGTCTTCCGTCCCCGCATTCGGCGGATAGACGATCTCGCCGACATGCTCGAAGCCTGACGACACCGCGCCTGTCTGCCCGAGGTTTCCGCCATAGCGCGTCAGCGCCGTGCGCACATCGGTCGCGGCCCGGTTCTTGTTGTCGGTCGAGCACTCGATGATCAGGCCGACCCCGCCAGGTGCAAAGCCTTCATAGCGGATAGCTTCGTAGTTAGCACCATCGCCTCCGGCGCCCTTGTCGATGGCGCGCTGGATATTGTCCTTCGGCATCGACGCCGCCTTGGCGTTGTTGACCGCCAGTCGCAGGCGCGGATTGAAGTTGGGATCGGCCATGCCGGTCTTGGCCGCGACCGTGATCTCCTTGGCGAGCTTGGAGAACAGCTTGGCCTTGGCCTTGTCGGCCTTGCCCTTGCGGTGCTGGATGTTGGCCCATTTGCTGTGGCCGGCCATGGCGAGGCCTTTCAAGGTCTAGGCGGCGCGGAAGGCCGGAGGCATAGCCGAGAGCCCCCTGAAACTGCAAGACATGAGGCCCCGAAGACGGCTGGTTCTCCCCTCGCCTCGCGCTTATCATGCCCGGAGCTGCCGCAAGTGCAGCGCAAACGGGGGAAACATGAACCGCCTCATCCTCGCGACGCTGGCCGCGCTGCTCGCCGCCTGCACCACCTCGGCGCCCACGCGCTATTCCCTGGTGCCTGTCCAGTCCAACGGCACGGACCTGCCCGGCCTCGATACGCGGACCATCCTCGAATCGCGCCAGCCCGGCGGCATCGTCTCTGTCCGGGCCGACGAGCGGTACGAGTTCTTCGGCGCCGGATTCATGGTCGCCGTCCACAACAAGAGCGGGGGGCCTGTGGATTTCGGACCCGCGAATGTCGTGGCCTCGATCAACGGAAAGGCAATCCCCGTGCTCGCCGCCGATGAACTCGACGCGAAGCTCAAGGGCGTCCTTCGTGGCCGCCTGCGCTCCACGTCCCGCACCGAGACGGTCGACATCGAGAACGCCTCGGCCGAGGCGGCGCGCGAATACCGCTTCAACAACTATGGCGGCTGTCCGGCCGGTCAGGGGAACTGCCAGATCTTCAGCGACGATGGCGGCAGCATCTACCGGCAGGACCGCATCAACCGCGAACTCCAGGCTAAGACCATCGCCGAAGCTGCACTGACGCTTCAGGCTGGCCAGTCCATGATTGAGCGCGCCCTCCGTCCCTCCCTCGTCGCTCCGGAACAGATGGCCGGCGGCATCATCGTCGTCGAACCGCCCAAGGGCGGCGGCAAGGTCGACATCACCGTCACCTTCAATGGCCAGAAGCACCGCTTCGCCTTCGCCGCCACGCCAGCCGCCTGAGGCAAGTGTCAAAAGCAGTGCTGCAGCGGGTTCGCCAATGCGCGCATCCGGTCTAGACTCCTGAACTCATCCTGGACGGAGGGACTCATGAGACTGGTTTTCGCCGCGGCGGCCGCCGCACTCGGACTTGCCGCCTGCGGACCGTCGGAGCCCGCGTCCGACACGGCGTCCACGACAACGCCGTCCGCTGACACCACGGCGCCCGTCGCTGCCGCGCCCGCCACACCGGCCACGCCGCCAGCCATCGAAGGTCCCGCCGCCGGCAAATGGCGCATGACGGTTACAGCCATGGGCCAGGCCATGCCGCCGACCGAACAATGCTTCGACAAGCAGGTCAGCCTCGAGGAAGCCGAGAAGATGCAGCAGACGGCCGGCATCACCTGTTCCGAGCAGTCCTACCGCAAGGAAGGCGATGCCTGGATCGGCCACTCGGTTTGCACCATGCAGGGCGCCGGCGCGCCGATGAAGGTCACGCAGGACTCGCGCGTCACCGGCGACTTCTCCTCGAAGTACACGATCGACATGACCAGCAAGATGGAGCCCCCGCCCATGCCCAGCATGGCCGAGCAGAAGATGACCATAACCGCCGAACGCATCGGCGACTGCTGATCCCGCAGGCGTAAACGGCGGTTAGGCCTGCGCCGGACCGCCGCGCTTCGCAAAATGGCGGCGCTGAGGGTATACCCGCCCCGACTCAAGCCGGGATGCTATTTCATGTCCGACACCCCCTCGCCCGCCGACGCCGTGCCCGAGCTGGTGCGCCTGCTCGACCTCGAGCGCATCGAGGTGAACCTGTTCCGCGGGATCTCTCCCGAGGATGGCATGAAGCGCGTTTTCGGCGGTCAGGTGATCGCCCAGGCGCTGGTCGCGGCGTACCGGACGGTCGAGAACCGCGTCTGCCATTCGCTGCACGCTTACTTCATCCGCCCTGGCGACCCTACGGTTCCGATCCTCTACGAGGTCGACCGCGCCCGCGACGGCAAGAGCTTCACGACACGCCGCGTCGTCGCCATCCAGCACGGCGAGCAGATCCTGAACCTCGCCGCCTCTTTCCAGATTCCGGAATCCGGCTTCACGCACCAGTCGCAGATGCCGGACACGAAGAAACCCGCCGAGCTGAAAAGCGAGGACGAGCTGCGCGCGCTGGCGAAGGACCACATCCCGAAGGAATTCCAGAAGCAGTTTGCGCGCCCGCGACCGATCGAACTCAAGCCCGTCGATCCGCGCCAGATGATCAGCCCGGCAAAGACCGACCCGAAAAAGCAGATGTGGCTGCGCGCGCGTGGGAAGGTCGATCCGAAGGACATCGCGCTCCAGCAATGCCTGCTCGCCTACGCCTCCGACATGGGTATTCTCGATACCGCAACGAAACCGCACGGCGTCAACTGGTTCACCGGCGGCGTTCAGATGGCGAGTCTCGACCACTCGATGTGGTTCCATGAGCCTTTCGACATATCGGACTGGCTGCTCTATACGATGGACAGCCCGTCGGCCTCCGGCGCGCGCGGCTTCAATCGCGGCGAGATCTTCACCGAATCAGGCGTGCTGGTTTCCTCGGTGGCGCAGGAAGGCCTGATGCGCCCGCGCGAGCCCAAGTTCAAAAACTAATGATCGCTGCACTGCGAATGCCGCAGAAGCGCCGCTGGATTGCCGCGGCGGAGCGTGATCTATCTCACTGATTCTGGGGCCGGGCCGAACTGGAGCGACTAGCGACATGATACTTCGCTGGCTGGCGGCAGCCCCAATGATGACGGCGATGATCGCGGCGCTAGCGGCGTGCGATGAGGGTGACCTCAACATCTCCGTCTTCGGGGACCAGGCGCAGGTCGAGCAGCGTCTGCCGGCGGAGGCGCCAACCGGAACCTTTGCGCGCCCGACCGCTGCGCCGGCGACGCCGGAACCGGCGCCCGCGGCCCCGCCCGCGAACGATCCGCCTGAGGCCGGCCCCCGGCACGTCAAGCTCGACTACCTCATTGGCAAGGTCGACCCGGCGAACGACCCCTCCTTCACGCGCATTCCGGAACGGTATCTCGGCGGAACGCGCGTATGGGGACACAAGGACGCCGTTGCCGCTTTCGTCCGCATGGCCGAGGCCGCAGCCGTCAACGGCTACACGCTGAAAGTCGTCTCCGCTTTCCGCTCCTTCGACGACCAGAAGCAGATCTGGGAAGACAAGTGGAACGGCAAGACCCTTGTGGGCGGGAAAAAGCTTCCGCAGTCAACACCCGACCCGAAGGCGCGCGCACTTAAGATTCTCGAATTCTCCTCCATGCCCGGCACGTCGCGGCATCACTGGGGCACGGATTTCGATCTCAACAGCCTCAACAATTCGTACTTCAACACGCGCGACGGCAAGCGCATCCACGACTGGCTGACGGCGCACGCAGCCGAATACGGCTTCTGCCAAGTCTACTCCGCGAAGTCCGACGGCCGCACCGGCTATGAGGAAGAGAAGTGGCACTGGTCCTACATGCCGATCGCTTCCTGGTATCTGCAGCAGTATCCGGTCGACGTCGGCTACGAACGCCTCGCCGGCTTCGAAGGCGCCGGATCGGCGAAGGACATCGACGTTATCGGAAAATACGTCCAGGGCATCAATCCGGACTGCCGCTAGCCGCGACCTGCCGCATGATGCGACATCCTGCCCGCACGCCTGTCGCGCAAGGGTAAGTACGAGGCGCCACAGGATAACGCGCCGCATCCCCGCCCCTATTACATCTGCCGCCGAGTTACCGGCGCCGCCACGCGGCGTCCCGACCCGAGGCAGCGATGACCAAACCCACCTCCGACGAGCTGAAGGCCGTGATCCTCGCTACCGGCGGCGAGATCGAGAGCATCACCGACACGCTCGCCGAAGAGGTCGAGCATCTGGACGAGACAGCCGCCGACCGCATTCGCAGCATCGGCGCGGAGCTCGCCACCGAACTCCGCAATATCGCGCGCAGCTTCGGCGCGAAGCCGGCGAACTGAACCTCTCGCGCGTGCTCGCCGCGCAAACTGGCGGGATAGTCCCTCCGGATTGTCGTCTGCGCCGCTTCCGCGCTGCGAGAGATGGGGGAACTCTGCTGTCCCGCACACGCAGGGATCGCAGCAGGGATCGCCCATGAGTCGCCGGCAAACAACGAACGGAGCGACGCTCCGGCTTCTCAGCTCCGATCCCGGAAAATTCTGCTGGCTTGATCTTGCTGCGCGCGACGCCGGCGCGGCCGTGCGCTTCTACAATGGCCTGTTCGGTTGGTCTGCACACACCCGGGCCGCCAACGGCGGCGTCTTCCTGCACTTCCGTCACCGCGGCGAGGATGTCGGATCTCTCTACCAGCTCGGCGCCGCGCCTGTTGCGCGTGGCGTCCCCTCGCACTGGACGCCCTATGTCGCGGTCCACGACATCCATCACACCTCCCAACGCGCAACCGCTCTTGGCGGCGCTGTTGTTGTGCCGCCCTTCGAGGTGGAAGGAGTTGCGCATATCGCGCTCATTGCCGACGCCGTCGGCGCGCATATCGGCCTCTGGGCGCCGATCGAAAGCGTGGGTTGAAGCTCCCGCCCTCACCGCCTAGGTGAAGGCGATGGCGCGCAAGACCTTCTTCACCGTCGGCTACGAGCACGCGACGCTCTCTGGCCTCATCGCCGCACTGGAACAACACGGCGTCCAGCGTGTGATCGACACGCGCGACGTCGCCAACTCGCGCCGTGCGGGCTTCTCGAAGAAACTTCTCGCCGCCAGCCTCGACGAACACGGCATCGGCTACATTCACTTGCGCCCGCTTGGCACGCCCAAAGCCGGCCGCCTCGCCAACCGCGCCGGCCGCATGGACGAGTTCCGGAAGATCTACGAAGCGAGCTTCCAGCGCCCCGAAGCGCAGCTTGCCCTCCTCGAAGCCGAGGAGCTTTGCCGAGCGCAGGCGACCGCCCTCCTGTGCTTCTGCGGCGATGAAGAGAAATGCCACCGCCACCGCATCGCACAGGCGCTGGAGGAGAAAGGCCTCAGGCAGAAAGAGATCAGGTTCGCGCCGGACTAGCCGGCAAGACAGAAAGGGCGGCCTCTGGAGCCGCCCTTTCTTCGTTTCGATCGCAGATGCTTACGCCGGGCGCCTGAACTTCAGGATGAACTGGTTGGTCTGGCGGCGCACGGAAGGATCGAACACCCCTTTTGTGCCGTCGTCAGCCGGATTCGCCAGCACGCTGCTTTCACCAACGAACTCGAAGCCGGCAGCCAGCACTTCGGCCTTCACCTTCGCCTTGTCGATACGGTGCAGCTGGGCGCT
>DATBNA010000297.1:0-8567 GCA_036554545.1 Hyphomonadaceae bacterium | reverse complement strand
CTCGCGCTGATATTCCAGATCGCGAATGGCTTGTTCGGCGCCGGAGACGCCTGACGCAGGATTGGTCGTGAAATCGCGCTCGCGCTGACGCTCGCGTTCGAGCGTGTCGAAGCGATCCTGTTCGACCTGCTGCTTCTGCTGCTCAAGCGCATCAAACCGCGGAAGCTGGTTTGTCTCCTGCGCAAAAGCTGGCGCAGTGAGGGCGATCAAGACAACGGGGATGGCAAGGAATTTCATGCAGCCACTCTAGCACGAACACCGCTACGCGCCATGAACGGGTATTCACCTGACGATGCGGGGCCGGATCACACGAGAACAACCCGAACCGGTGAATCCGGTTCGGGTCAGCGTCGCTGAAAAAGCGTTGGCGATCAGTAGCGCGAAGGTATGTAGCGCGGATCGCGTGGATCGTACCGCGGGTCGCGCGGGTCGTAGCGTGGCGCATAGGGGCCAGCTATGGGCGGCAGACTTTCGAGGTTCACGCGAACGCGATTGCGTTCTGCGCCGTCTGCAAACACCACGACCTCGATCTGTCTGTCGTCGGGCTCGAGGCGCACCGCAGGAAGATCGTGCACGATGTCGGTGTAGTACCGGTCACACGGGACATTGCTGCGGATCACATTCGCCTGCAGCTCGATGGTCTCAGGCAGTGTCGACGGCGCCGACCTGATCTCGCCCGGCGCATAACAGGTGTCCGGCGCAACGGTCACGGTACGGACGGTGTAAAGACCGTCGGGCCGCTGGGTGGCCCACGCGTTCACTTCCCACGCGCGTCTTGCATCATCGTAATAGCCATAGTCGCTCTCGCACGCGGCAACCGCCGCCAGCGCAGCGCCTGACAACAGCACTCTCGCAATTTTCGGCATCAGGGTCTCTCCAGACCGACCCTCGAAACACCGAACGCGATCCGGCCCCGCCAAGTTCCGGCGTGGCGCTGCGGAACTAGCGGTGCTAGGGAATGCCGCAGCGGGACGACCGCCCCCGAAAACACGAGGCGGCACACTCGGAGGGAAGACATGATTCGGGAGATCGGCCGGAAGTTGTCCGGCGTTGTGGCTGCGGGCGCGCTGCTGTCTGCGTGTGCGACGACAGCGCCTTCATCGCCGGAGGCTGCGGTTGCGATGGCAGGTTCGCCATGCTGGACGCCGCCGCGCTATGAATGCCCCGATGCGAAGGACTGCAACCAGCCGGTGCGCACCTTTCTCGGCGAGGCAACCGAGTTCAACTCGCAGCGCACATTCTTCCTCGACTACCCCTGCGACCTGAAGCCGGGCGAAAAGATCGCCTTCGTCCTCAACCTTCATGGCGGCGGATCGATCGGCAACTGGCAGCGTTCCTACTTTCCTGCCGTCGACCAGAAGGACACCCTTCGCCTCGTCGTGGCGACGCCGACCGCGCTAACCGGCCAGCCGCGCAACGGACGCTGGACCGCTGAAGCCGATGACGCCTACCTGCAGAACATCACCGACCTGGTGATCGCCCAGTTCGGCAAGGAGAATATCAAGACGTTCTGGCTCGCCGGTCATAGCCAGGGCGGCGCGACGTCGCGGCGGATCGTCTGCTCCGACTATTTCAAGGACAAGGTCGACGGCTTCCTGTCGCTTTCAGGCGGACGCGTCGGCACGCCGCCGCGCGCCACTGGCGTAACTCCGCCGGCGGGCGCTGCGCCTCCGGCGCCGCTGACCTGCGATTTCTCCTTCATCTTCGCCATCGGCGAGCGCGAAGCGTCGAGCGCTTCGGCAACCGACCAGTCGGAGTGGGCGACGAAATACGGATGCGGTCCGCGCATGCGGAAGCCGGACGTTGTAGACGTGAAGGCGGGCTACGTCACCGCCTCCGACCAGTCGCGTGGTCCTTCCTGGGGAACTTACGCGCGTCCCGGCACAGCACAGATCTACGTCTTCGACGGGTGCAA
The DNA here is from genome assembly GCA_036554545.1 of Hyphomonadaceae bacterium. Classification (GTDB taxonomy): domain Bacteria; phylum Pseudomonadota; class Alphaproteobacteria; order Caulobacterales; family Hyphomonadaceae; genus UBA7672. The sequence goes on along the minus strand of DATBNA010000297.1, from coordinate 6,652 downwards.
GGACGGTCGTGTAGTCGCTGACGTGATCCGGATGGAGAAGGGCCACACCGAAGGGCTCGAACCGGTGATCACCGCCGAGATCCTGAAACTGATGCTCTCGGCAAAAGGCGGCAAGATCAGCGGGGGGTGACTGCTAGCTGCGGGCGCGCTTCACCGACTTCGCCAGACGGGCGCGGTCGGTGAGGCGAACTTTCAGTCCGTCGATGAAGGTCTGGAGGCCGAACTCGAAACCTTCCTCACCCGTGCCGACGATGCCGGCGGAGGCGGACGCGCCCTTGTTCGACTGTTCCTGCAGCGCGGCGCCGATCGCATAGCGGCGGAGCGTCTGCATGGTGAGCCGGCATTCCATGTCGGCGAGACCGGAGCGCATCAGCGTCTTCACATTGTCCTCGAAGACGACGCGCGTCATGGCGATCCTCGGCCGCGGCCACGCCATCACCTGCGCGCCGTCGCGGCGGGAAAGCGCGGTGCGGCGGATCGCGCGGCAGCCTTCGGCGAGCCATTCCGCCCAGTCGAAGTTGGCGCCGCTGACATTGGGCGAAGGCAGGCATTCCTCGAACATGGCGCCGGACATTTCGGCGAGGAGTTCGTTCTTGTCCTTGAAGTGCCAGTAGAGCGATGCGCTCTTGATGCCGAGTTCGGCGGCCAGGCGCCGCGTCGAGAGGCCGTCGATGCCGACCTCATCCAGCAGGCGCAGCGCGGTCTTCACGATGGTGGGGCGGTCCAGCGCTGTTTTCTCGCGCGCATTTCCTGTTCCTGTTGCGCTCGAGCGCTTCATCAGGCCGTCCCTATCGTTGATAGCGCTTACACTGGCGGCAATGCGCGGCGCGCGCAAGTGCGACTCAACGCGTTTCCCGGAGCCATTGGCTTACCTCGCGCCATGGCTCGATCGACCAGTAGGACGTTGCGAGACCTGATGGCGAGGGCAGCACAAAAACCGCCGGTCCGGCGTCGCGTTGCGCTACCTCCTGCCGGCCATGCGCGATGCGGCCCGTCGGACGATTCAACCACAGGCCGGCTGCGGTCTTGCTGGTGAAGGCCAGGGCGCGAGGTTTGAGGCGCGCGACCTTCCGCCGGAAAGCCTTCACGTCGAACTGCTCACGCGGGATGGCGGCATCGACGCCCCATGTGGTCTTGCAGAAGTCGGTGAGGCCAAGACCGAGGTCGAGCAGCTGGGGATAGTCGTGCGGATCGAACAGCCGCGGCGTGATGCGTGTCTCGTGCAGCGCCCGCCAGAAACGGTTGCCGGGATGCGCATAGTAGGCGCCGACAGCAGCAGAGCGCGGCCCGGCCGCCGTGCCGACGAACCACAGTTTCAGCTCCGGGGCGAGCCGGTCGGGCAGGATGTGCGGCCTGCGGCTCATCGCGACTGTTCTCATCGCGTGAGAGGTTCGCCCATGCTGCCGCCCTGACGCACGGCGAGCGGCAGTGTTTCTGCCTGCTCCTGCGTCAGCGCATGCAGGGGAACGATGTGGGTATGGATGGTGAAGACGATGGCATTCGATGGCGACAGGCGCATCAGCGTCTGCCGCTCGACGCGAACCCATAGCGGCTTGCCGGGATCGAACGGCCGTCGCTCGGACTCGAGGCGCGGCTGATAGAGGTTCGGGTCGTTGTAGCAGAGCACGTTGGCCCGCCAGACCGCCTTTCCTGGCTGCAGGGCGGCGAGGATACGCTCGACGCGCTGACCCATGCCGGCGTCATAGCGGTCGACCGGGGCGTGGATGCCCATCAGGCCCCGCCCCATCTTCTGGCGGAGCGTCCAGCTCGCGGGGAAGCAGAGCACGCCTGCCACGAGGGTGTGGCCGATCGATCCGGCCTCGAGCAGCAGCAGGTCTTCCTGCACCAGCCGCGCAGCCGCCACGAGTGGCCGCGTCGAGCCTACATTCACCCGCACCCCATCAGGACGCACGATGGTTTCGCCGACGCGCTTGTAGCCCGGGTTCTCTGCGATGGCGGCGATGACAGCGAGCAAGAGATCGCGCTCGGCCTGGCTGACATAGGGTTGGGCGATGACGACATCGTCGAACCGCTCGCCGATCAGGCGGTCGCGATAGGCCATCTGTCCGTTGAAAGCGTCGTCACGCTGGATCCACTGCCCGGGCGCAACCGGCTGCAGGCCCGGCAGGCGCGCGCCCAGCGGGTCCATCCATGGCGCCACCGCAAGGTGCGACTGACAGATTTCGGGGCCGGTCATGGCGCTCGTCTGGCACAGACGCGCGCGCGGGTCGAGAAGACCCGGGCCGGCAGGATCAGAAGCGCTTGAATGGCTTGGGGGCCTGCGTGGCGCTGGCCTTTGCGACAAGCTGGCCCGCCGGGTCGAACAGCTCGGCCTCGATGAAGCAGGTCGATTTGCCCCATTTGAGGATGCGCGCCTCGGCGGTCGCCTTGCCGACGAACAGCGGGCGCAGGAACGACACTTTCATCTCCAGCGTCGGCGCGTTCATGGTAACGTTCGAGGCGATGATGGCGAGCGCGCTCATCGCCTCGTCCAGCATGGCGCAGATGAAGCCGCCCTGAATGGCGCTGGTCGGATTGGCGAAGTCCTGCTTCGCCTCGAACTCGTACCTGGCTGTCATCTTCGCCTGGTCGACATGCGTCAGGCGCATGCCGACCGTCTCGGTGCACGGCGGACGCTTTTTCGAATTGTTGAAACGCGCCAGCATCGCCTCGTCGGAGATGCGCGGTTTGTCTTCCGGCGCGTCTTGGGAGCTCACTTGCGTCTGAAGGCGTCGAGCTGGACCACCGTGCGGTCGTCCGGCTGCGCGGCAGGAGCGGTCGCCGTTGCAGGCGTGGCCGCCGGCAGGGCAGGTTTGGCCTCGGAGAAGGCGACTGCCTCGTCTTTCTCGAATTGCAGGCCGAAATTCACCGACGGATCGAAGAAGCGCGTCACGGCGGCGAACGGGATACGCAGATGCTGCGGCACGCCCGAGAATTTCAGGATGATCTCGAACCGGTCTTCGAAAATCTCGAAGTCCCAGTACTGATGCTGGACGACGATGGTCATTTCGTCGGGGAAGCGATCCTTCAAATAGTCGGCCATCTGCACGCCCTGAGTGCGCGTGCGGAAGGTGATGTAGAAATGATGCTCGCCCGGCAGCGCTTCCAGTTTGGAGGCTTTCTCGAGCGCGCTGCGGACGACGCCCTTGAGAGCCGCCTGTGTCAACGCCTGATAGCCGATGTGATCCTTCGCGGATCCCGGTGACCGGTCCAACGTGCTCTCCCTAGCCCTCTGTGCAAACGCGTAATGCGACCGCCGGGTTGGGTAAATCGGGTTCAAGCCCGAGGCGAACCGGGTGGTATCGCCTCGTTCCGCCGGCACGATAGCAACTAACCCGCGCCAAAGCGCAAGTGCGAAGCACAACAAACTGCTTCATGCCGCGGGGAACGGGATTATGTTTCTGCACATGACACGTCCGGTGAAACCCTACCTCTCGAAAAAGCTTGGGGATCGATTGCTTTCCCCAGAGACGCTGATGATGGGGTATGGCTATGCGCCGGACCTCTCCGAAGGCGCGCTGAAGCCCCCGCTTTTCCAGACCTCGACCTTCGTCTTCAAAACCGCGGAGGAGGGCAAGGCGTTCTTCGAACTCGCGTATGGGCTGCGCGAAAAGCAGCGCGGCGAAGAGATCGGCCTCATCTATTCGCGAATCAACAATCCGAATCTCGAAGTACTGGAAGACCGGCTGGCGGTATGGGACGGCGCGGAAAAGGCGCTGGCCTTTGCGTCAGGCATGGCCGCCATCTCGACTTCACTCATGACTTTCCTGCGGCCTGGCGACAGCTTCGTCTTTTCAGAGCCGGTCTATGGCGGCACTGAATATCTGATCCACAGCATTCTTCCCCAGTTCGGGGTGAAGGGCGTCGGGTTCATGGCCGAGTCCGGCGAGATCGGCTTCCGAGAAGCGGCGATGACGGCGCTGGCCAAGGCAGCGCAGAGCGGCGGCAAGGTAGGCGCCGTCTATGTCGAGACGCCGGCCAATCCCACGAACGGCCTCGTCGACATATCCCTCGCGCGCGAAATCGCCGACAGCCTGGCATCTCCTGCGGGGCGGCCGCCGGTGATTGTGGACAACACCTTCCTGGGCCCGCTTTGGCAGGCGCCGCTCAAGCTTGGCGCTGACCTTTGCGTCACCTCGCTCACCAAGTATGTCGGCGGCCATTCCGACCTGATCGCCGGCGCGTGCTCGGGCGAGGAAGGCTGGATCGCTCCGGTTCGCGTGATGCGCACCATTCTCGGCACGATGGCCGATCCGCACACCGCATGGCTGCTGTTGCGCTCGCTCGAGACGCTAAAGGTCCGGATGGATGCAGCGGAAGCCGGCGCGAGGAAGGTTGCGGCCTACCTGTCGAAGCATTCGCGCGTGAAGTCGGTTTGGTATCTCGGCTTCCTGCCGAAGGACCATCCGGACCGGGCGCTCTACGAAAAGCAGTGCACGACGGCGGGCTCGACATTCTCCTTCGAGATCGACGGCGGCGAGAAGGAGGCGTTCACCGTCCTCAACGCGCTCAAAGTGATCAAGCTCGCCGTCAGCCTTGGCGGCACGGAAACGCTGGCCTCGCACCCGGCGGCGATGACACATTCCGATGTTCCGCCCGAAAGCCGCAAGCGTCTCGGCATCACGGAATCCCTGATCCGCCTCTCCATCGGTGTTGAAAATCCCGATGATCTGATTGCCGATCTGGAGCAGGCCCTGAAGGCCTGAAGCACATGCGCCACGCCGCCGCGCCACCCTCGCGACCGGCCGGCCGGCGTGCTACCTAGATTCCATGGCCGACACACTCACCAAGGATGATGGTTTCATCCCTCAAACGGTGACGCCGCCTGACAAGCCGCTGCCCCTTGTGCGCGGTCTTCTCACCATGATCGCCAATCCTCTGCATGTCTGGCCAAAAGGCATGTATGCGAACCGCTATCATGGCGTGCGATGGATCGGCCGGACGTTCCACTACTTCCGCATGCCGGAACACATGAAGGCTGTATTTCTCGACCATCCTGACGTGTTCCAGAAATCGCCATTCCAGAAGCGCCTGCTCGGTCCGGCCATCGGCGACGGCCTGCTCTCGGCCGAAGGAGAGCACTGGAAGTTCCAGCGCCGTGCTGCGTCGCCCGCCTTCCGCATCGATGCGCTGCGGGCGCTTGTGCCGGTCTTCTCGCAATCGGCGGAAGAGACGGTCGAGCGCATCAAGGCGGCGGGGGGCGACGCACCTATCGACATGATGGGCGAAATGCAGCACGCCACGCTCGACGTAATCGTCGAGACCATTCTCGGCGGCGCCGACCCTCAGTTCGGCCATGAGCGGATGGCGAAGACGGTCACCGACTACATCGAGACAATGGGCAAACCCGACATGCTCGACATGTTTGGCGCGCCGGGCTGGATTCCACGGCCATGGGCGCGCAAGGGCCGAGTCGCCGCCGATGGCCTGAAGAAGTCAGCCGTCAACGCTATCGAGCGCCGGCGCGCCAGCGGCGCGGAGCGCAAAGACCTGCTGGGCCTGTTGCTCGCTGCACGCGATCCGGAGACAGCAAAGGGCCTTTCCGATGTCGAGCTGCGAGACAATGTCGTCACTTTCATCGGCGCGGGACATGAAACGACGGCGCTGACGCTCGCCTACGCGCTCTATCTCGTCGCCAACGCTCCGGAAGTGCAGGAGCGGCTGCTCCGCGAAGTGCTCGAGGTCTGTGGCGACAGGCGTGTCGATGCGGCGATGGTGGACGCCATGCCGTTCCATGAGCAGGTGATCAAGGAAGCGATGCGGCTGTATCCGCCGGTCGCCATAATCGACCGCATGGCCAATGCTGACATGGAACTGGAAGACGGCGTCAAGGTGGAGAAGGGCGACCTCGCCTTCGCCCTCATCTACGTGATGCACCGCCACAAGCTGTTGTGGGAACATCCGGAACGCTTTGATCCGGACCGGTTTTCTGCGGATCGGGCCGAAGGCCACCACAGGTTCCAATACATGCCGTTCGGGGCGGGTCCGCGGATCTGCATCGGGATGAAATTCGCTTACATGGAGGCGGCGGCAATGCTGGGCACTCTTGTGCGCGCGTTGAAATTCAGGCCGAATCCCGCACACCAAGTAGTGCCGAACATCCGCATAACGCTGCGTCCCGAGGGAGGGATGCCGCTCTACGCGGAGAAGCGGTAGGGAGAGCGTAGTGGACGGACTGGCCAGGATTCCTGCGCCGAAAGACCTGCTGGAGTATGTTCAGGGTCTGCTCTGGAACTCCGGCGAGCTGGGCCGCGCCGTCTGCCGGCGCGGCTGGGCCCGGCCCGACGTCTGGGCGCTTGCCCATTCCGAAGCGCGTGTCGACGAGCTTCTGATGGACTCATCCGACAACGTCACGCGCTCGGCGCGCACCAATGCCTGGCTCGACGAATGGCTGGTGGCGCAGAGCAAGCTGGCCCACAGCTTCTGCTTTGTCGCGCAGGATCTCCTCGCGCCGCCCTACGATGCCGGTTCGACCTTGCAGGAATTCCCGGGCCGCTGGGATGTGCGCGGGGAGGAAAGCTATCTCGTCATTCCGAAGAAGGACCTCGGTGCCGGCGTGGTCGAGTCGGCGACAGGCTGGATGATCAGCGACGAGTTCATTCTCTACGCCATCGAGGACGAGTGGCCGTTCGACGGCTCGCGGCCGCTGCAC
>DATBNA010000277.1:0-6340 GCA_036554545.1 Hyphomonadaceae bacterium | reverse complement strand
GTGCAGGGGACGAGCTTTGGCGAACGCGAGGAAGTGGAATCGAATTCTTTCTCGCCGGCAGGCACGCCGACGAGCCGCCAGACCGAATTTTATCAGCAGCAGCTCGGCGAGCTGCTGGTCACCGGAGCGGGCAACTGGACGCCGACGGCGCGCGATACGCTGAATCTCAACTTCCGCGTCATGCCGCGGCTCTACACCAACAATGCCGCGGCCGACGTTCGCCTCGCCAACGGGACGCCGTTTGCCGCCATCGCGTTCGACTATGAGGAGAAGGACGTCTGGCATCTCGATCTCGGAGGCGACTGGGAGCACAGGTTCTCGCCGCAGAACGCCGTGAAGCTGACGGCGTTGTTCCGCATGATAAACTGGAAGCCGCGGCAGGTGCTGACGCAGGTGCCGCTGCTGCCGCCGATACCGCAGGTGGGATCGGAACGTCACGACGATTCCGACAACCAGGCAGGCGAACCCATCGTGCGCGGCGTGTGGACGCTGAAGCCGAACGCAGAGCACACGATCGAGTTCGGGCTCGAGGGCGCCTACAACTATCGCGAGGTCGAGCGGGTCAGCGAGATCGGCTTCATCGGCGGACCGTTCAGTCCGCTGGCCGTGCCGGTGGCGTCGACCAAGGTCGAGGAAGAACGCGTCGAAGCGTCGATCACCGATGTGTGGCGCATGAACCCGCAGCTCACGCTGGAGACCGGCTTCAACTATGAAGCCTCCACCATCAGCCAGACCATCAGCCAGCCCGCATCGCCAGATATCGAACGCGACTTCACATATCCGAAGCCGCGCGCCGTGCTGACCTGGGTTCCCAACAAGACAGACCAGTGGCGCTTCTCGGTCGTGCGGGACGTCTCCCAGCTCGACTTCGGCGATTTCGCCACGGGACTGGATTCAATCAGCGCCGAAGCAAACGTTGGAAACCCCAACCTCGAACCCGAGCAGACCTGGAAGCTGAACGCGCAGTGGAAGCGGCCGATCGGCCAGCGCGGCTCGATCTCGCTTACTGGTTTCTACGACGACATCGAGGACACGCAGGATTTCATTCCGGTCGTGGTCCCGTGCCCGACGGTCGCTGCGCCGACTGCAACCTGTATTCGCACGGCGGTGGGCAATGTTGGTGATGGCGAGCGCTGGGGCGGCCGTATCGAGACGACGCTTCAGCTCGACGGTATTGGCGTCAAGAACGGCCTCCTGAAGCTCAATGTCGGCGCGCAGGAGAGCAAGGTCATCGATCCGGTGACCGGCGTGGAGCGCGAGATCTCCAGCGAGGCCGAATACGACTGGTCGGTGGATTTCCGGCAGGACATCCCGTCGTGGAAGGTCGCCTGGGGCGGCAACTATTCCAGCATCGGGCCGAACCCGTTCTATCGGATGGATCGCGTCGAGATCGTCGATCCGGAGGAGGGCGACCTCGACCTCTTCGTCGAGACGACGCGCTTCCTCGGCGGCGCGCTGGTGCGCCTGACCGCGGCAAACCTGTTCGATCCGGACCGGAGCGTCGATCGCCAGAAGTTCGCGACGACCGAGCTGACGCCGGCCACGCTTCCGAACATCTCGCCGCGGTCGACCTTCACGGGGACCGAGCTGCGCGACTCGACGTTCGGACGCACCGTGCAGCTGACCATCGCCGGTGCGTTCTGACGATTGGGACTGCTGTCAGCGTGTGTCAGCAGCCTGCGTGACGCGACAGCGCGCGACGGATAGTGTGCGCCATCGCTGTCAGGGAGACGGGCATGGCGAAGCTGCCGCTTACAGGCGGATGCCACTGCGAGGCGCTGCGGTATGAAGTCCGCGCCGCGCCGATCATGGTCTACAATTGTCACTGCAAGTTCTGCCAGAAGGTCAGCGGCTCGGCGTTCAATGTCTCGGTGACGATCGTTGAATCGTCCTTTGCGTTCACGAAGGGCGAGCCGAAGCGCGTCGAGTGGCCGTCGGATGCGGGTACGATGCGCTTCGGCTGGCTATGCGGCGAGTGCGGCAGCCGGATCGCGCAGGGATCGTCGCCGTCGAAGGGCGTGCTGAGCCTGCGCGCGGGAACGCTGGATGATACGAGCTGGGTGGAGCCCGTAGGCGACATCTGGACGAGCAGCGCGCAGCCCTGGGTGCGCTTTGTCGAGGGCGGCATCAGGGCGGAAAAACAGCCGGCCGACTATGCGCCGTTCGTCGCGAAGTTCCACGCGCAGGGGCGGTTTGGGCAGGACTGATCGCAAGATCACAGGTGCGGAGACAGAGGGGGTCTCTGTCAGCGTGCGCGATGTTCCAGTTCAACGTCATTAAACAGCGCGCGCTGGCGGATGAAGCGGCCGAAGAGCGGGTGCGTGGCTTCGAGGGTGAACTCGAAGGCGCCATTGCCGCGGTCGATATGGCCGACGGCTATGTGACCAACGATGAGCGAGCCGGGGATCGGCAGGCGGAAGCGCCCGATGCGGAGGAAGAAGCGTTCGCTTAGAAAGAAGAGGGCGTTGCGGCGGACGTCGAGACGGAGGCTCATGGTCACGCCACAGCCTACCGTCTCTTCCAGGCCCGTCGCTCCCGAAAACATCTTGCTGGAATGGATGACTTGCGGAAATCCGCGGCGGCGGACGTATTCGCGGGTCCAGAACTGGCCGGCGCCGTCGGGCCGTTCGGTGACGGTGACCACGCCGGCGGCGCCTTCATTGTTGCGTTCGAGCGGCAGCGGCGCGCCGATGAGGCGGAGCAGGTTGGCGAGTATGGCGCCCCAGGCGCTGATCTTCGTTTCGAGGACGCGGCCGATATAGACGTGCGCCTCGCCGGGCGCGGAACGGTGAGAGAAGCGGCGGCGGATGGCCTCGGGGAGCGCATTCCATTCGACCGGAGAGAGCAGGCGGCGGAAGCGTGTGTCACCCAGTTCACTTGCATCACGCAGAGGCGGAAGAAGTTCTGCTTCAGTCTTTCGTCCCAACGCGCGCATGACGCGTCCCCTTCTGCAAAAGTCAGTCGGCTTTCTTCTTGCCCCCGAGGCCCAGGAGGCTGACGACGCGGTCGCCCATCCGCACCATGCGGTGGAGCGTGCCGGTCGGCACTTTCAGCATCTGCGTGTACCAGCGCTCCATCGTCCGGCTGAATTCCAGCAGGCGTTCGAGGCGAGCGTGCTGTTCGGCGCTGATCTTCGCGCCAGCGCGGGATTCTTCCAGACAGAGGGTCAAGGTAGCGATAGCAGGGTCGATCTCTCGCTGTTTCCGGATCGCGGCGATGCGCAGGCAGATTTCCCAGACATCGGTTTCGGCGGCGAAGTGGTCGCGGCGGTCGCCGGCGATCGGCACGCGCTGAATGAGACGAAGCGACTGCAGTTCGCGCAGGGAGTTGGAGACGTTGGAGCGTGCGATGCCGAGGATGTCGGAGATCTGTTCGGCGTGCATGGGCTGCTCGCTGACATAAAGAAGCGCCTGGATCTGGGCGATGGAGCGGTTGACGCCCCATTGGCCGCCCAGATCGCCCCATTGCAGGATGAAGCGCCGGAGCGGGGCGGGCATTTGATCCAGAGTTGCTGTCATTTCTGTCATGACAGAAATATCGGACATAAGAGGCGCCACGTCAAACGGATTCCAGGCCGTAATATGGGTCAGGCTGTCGCAGCCGGTCAGGCGCGGAGGCGGGAAAGCGCGCCTTTGGCTGCGGCGCGTCCCGTAGCGAAACAGGCCTGCAGCAGGTAGCCGCCGGTGGGCGCTTCCCAGTCGAGCATCTCGCCGCAGACGAAGGTTGCGGGATCGGCCTTCAGGGAGAAGTCAGGGCCAAGACTTGCCCAGCTGATCCCGCCGGCTGTCGAGATGGCGCGGTCCATGGCGGCGGCGCCGGCGAGGCGGATCTCAAGCGTCTTGATGCGTTCGGCAAGCGCAGCGGGATTTGTGGGCAGGGCGGCGCCGAAGACGTCCTCGCGAAGCAGGCTGGCTGCAACCGAGGACAGGCCCGCCTTGCGCAGGCGGTTGGAGAGCGAGTCTTTCGGGTTGGCGGACAGCCGCGCGATGAGCGCTTCCTGCGTGACGTCGGGCAGCAGGTCGACCTGAAGGACGGCAGAGCCTTTGGTTTCGATGGCGTCGCGGAGCGCCGGGGAGAGCGCATAGATCGCGCCGCCTTCGATGCCGCTTCGGGTAACCATGGCTTCGCCGCGGGCTTCACGCCCTTCGAACGAGAGGAGCACGCGCTTCAGGGGTTCGCCGGCGAACTTGCTTTTGAAGATATCGGACCAGTTTGCGAGGAAGCCTGAATTCGAGGGCCGCAGCGGGACGATCTCCGCGCCGCGCCCCGCGAACGCATCCTGCCACGCCCCATCCGACCCGAGACGCGGCCAGCTTCCGCCGCCGAGGGCGAAGACAGCGACATCCGCCTTTTCGGTGTGGCGGCCGGTTGGTGTCTCGAAGACAAGGTTGTCGCCGTCCCAGCCCGTCCAGCGCGAACGAGGGACAAGCTCGACACCGAGCGATCCGAGACGCGCGAGCCAGGCGCGGAGCAGGGGCGAGGCCTTCATCGACCTCGGGAAGACGCGTCCGCTGGAGCCAACGAAGGTTGGAATGCCGAGGTCTTCGCACCAGGCGCGCAGGGCTTCGGGCGGGAAGGCGCGGATGGCGGGTTCGAGCTGGTCGCGCGCGGCGCCATAGCGGGTGAGGAAGGCCTCCAGTGGCTCGGAGTGGGTGAGGTTGAGGCCCCCGCGGCCAGCAAGCAGGAATTTTCGCGCCGGGTTGGGCATGCGTTCATGGATAACGACAGAGACGCCGGCCCCGGCGAGCACTTCGGCGGCGGCAAGGCCGGCCGGGCCGGCGCCGACAACGATGGCGCGCTTCCTTTGGTGAACGCTCATGCGGCTCAGGCTGTGGACCAGCTTCGATACGGAAACAACTCCAGCGACAATTCCGGATTGCTAACTGTATTTCCTCGCCTTTTGCGTGCGCTTTCTTGCACTGGCCTCGCCCCTGCATAGGGTTGTTTCGATGTCGTCGGTGATGGCGGCAGGTTGGAGCGGCGATGACTCAGGCGGTGGTAAATACTATCCGGCGGATCGACCTCTCGTGGGTCCGGATCGAGATCGGGCTGCTGGTTGGCGCGGTGCTGTGGGGCGCTTAAGGCGCACCCTCAGGACAGTGCGTTAGCTTGACTTTAGGGGTTTTAGCCCTGATATGCGCCTCGCGTTCCCATCAGTGGGACCGATATCGGCGCTCCGGAAGCGTGAAGGATCCTGAAGGATCCGGCCCGTTGAGCGCCCTGAAGAGTTCACATGAACGCCCGCGCACGCCGGGCCTTCCCAACAAGACAGCGCCTCAGGCGGACCTCGTCACAGACGGGCGGTCCGCTGTTTGCGCACACGAAAGAAACCTCACACTTGACCCAATTCAAGGACCTCGGACTCAACGCCTCCATCCTGAAGGCGCTGACCGACAAGGGCTATACAGACCCAACGCCGATCCAGGCGCAGGCCATCCCCGGAGTGATGGAAGGCCGCGACCTGCTCGGCATTGCACAGACCGGCACCGGAAAGACGGCGGCGTTTGCACTTCCCATCCTTCACCGCCTCGCAGCGGACCGGAAGCCGGCGCCGCGGCGCGGCTGCCGCTGCCTCGTCCTGTCGCCGACACGCGAGCTGGCGACGCAGATCGCTGAAAGCTTCCGCACCTATGGCTCGCAGCTCGGCATGACCGTCGCGACCGTGTTCGGCGGCGTGAGCCACGGACCGCAGCGCCAGGCGCTGGCGCGCGGCGTCGACATCATCGTGGCGGCGCCAGGACGGCTGCTCGACCATCTGGGCGAGCGCGATGCGGATCTCTCCAATGTCGAGATCTTCGTCCTCGATGAGGCCGACCAGATGCTCGACATGGGCTTCATCGTGCCGATCCGGCAAATCGTGAAGCACCTGCCGAAGCAAAGGCAAAACCTGTTCTTCTCGGCGACGATGCCCTCGGACATCGGCAAGCTGGCGGGCGAGCTGCTGCGCGATCCGGTTCACGTATCGGTGGCGCCGCAGGCGACGACGGCGGAGCGGGTGAACCAGCAAGTCATGTTCATCGAGGCCAACCGCAAGCGTGGCCTGCTGACCGAGCTGTTCGCGGATTCGACGTTCAGCCGGGTGCTGGTGTTCACGCGCACCAAGCGCGGCGCCGACAAGGTCGCCCGCATTCTCGAGGGCGGGGGCGTCAACGCCTCGGCCATCCACGGCAACAAGAGCCAGAACCAGCGCGAGCGGGCGCTGGCGGCGTTCAAGGCGGGGGAAGTGCGGGCGCTGGTTGCGACCGACATCGCGGCGCGGGGCATCGACATCTCGAGCGTAACCCATGTTGTGCAGTTCGAACTGCCGGACGTGCCCGAGCAGTATGTCCACCGCATTGGC
>DATBNA010000251.1:0-4373 GCA_036554545.1 Hyphomonadaceae bacterium | reverse complement strand
CCTCCGGTTTCACTCCCCGGAGGCAATGCCGTCAGAGTTAGCTTCGCCTTGCAACCGGTGACGGGTCTGCAGCTCCTTCACTGCTGGGCCACGCCCCAGTCGCAACTGGCTTCCTTGCCGGGCTCATCCGTCCCGACACCCTGACGGCCACGCCGGCCGCCGCCCTTTCATCCCGAAGCTCCGGTCGACCTCGAAACCTCCCTCCGAAAGGGCATGTGCATCATCACTCGGGTTGAGGGGGGTGTTGGATAACTTTTCCATCTGTTTTCGGCAGAGCTCTGGAATCGCTGGAGAACTTCGCGAAACGGCCGCGAGAAATATGGGGAGTTCGAGCGGTTTTGTGCGCCCCAAAACACTTCCAAAGAATGGCCGTAGCCTTTTGAACACCGCAATCGCCGAGCGATCCCGGATTGCATCCGGGTGAGCGAGGCGAGGTCATCCGACAGGGATCAGCATGACTGAGTCCCGAGGACGCCCGCGTCAGTTCGGCTTGAACAGGCGACCCAGCGCCTTTTCTGCTTCTTCCTTGAGACGATCCTCAGCCGACTTCGGCGTCTCGGCAGGCGGCTGTGCAGGCGCTGCTCCATCGGCAGGCGGAGCTGCAGGGGCAGGCTCTCCCGCCGGCTGAGCCGGCGGCGCTGCTGGCTCCGCCGGCGCGGGCGCAGGCGAACTGGCCGGTGGCGTTCCGCCGATGCCGAGCAAACCGCCGAGTTCACTGCCAAGCTGCTTCTTCAGCTCGTCCTGGATCTCTTCCGTGACCTTCGTCTGTGCCGCGCCCACGGCCTTCTTCGCCAGGAAGTCCCAATCCATGCTGACGCCGACGCCGTCCCAGCCGCCCGCAAGCTTGAGCGGCAGGCCGTAGCCGTTGAGGCCGGCGTTCTTGCTCTTGAATTCGGGGAAGAGCGACAGGCTCAATTTCTGCTTGCCGATGTCGAGCGCGCCGCCGCCGCTCACGGTGAATGTGTCGGCGTCCATCCTGAGGTCACCCATCACGGCGACGCCGTCCTTCATCGCAAAACTCGCGTTGAGCCCGCCGAAACTGGTCTGCGCGTCCTTGCCGAAGGCCGAGAGCGAAATCTGCTTCGTCGTCAGCGCCGTCTTCGCGGCGTTGCCGAGCTCGGCGAGATTTACGCCGTGCACGACGCCGTTGTCGAACTTGAAGGCGCCGCCGCCTACCAGCGAGCTCATCATCGTCTGCAGGTCCGAACCCGAGCCGGCGATGTCGATCTGCACGTCGCCGGCGCCCTCGACCATGTCGAAGCCCGCCGCCGCCTGCATGAAGGGCCGGAGCGACAGCGCATCGAGGTTGGCCTTCATGGCGATGGCTGGCACGGCGCCGCTGCCGTCTGCGGAGAAGACTGCGCCGCCCTTGCCGCCGAACAGCGAGGTCTGCTTCAGGTCCGCCGTCAGCTTCCCGCCCACCAGCGTGACGGCGATGTTGGAGGGACCGAAGTCGAATTTCTCGTACTTCACGCCGCCGGTCTTCAGGGAGAGGTTCGCGTCGGCGAGACGCAGCGGCGTCAGGTCGATCGGATCGTTGCCCCAACCGCCGGATTTCTTCTGCGCCTCCGGCGCGCCCGAGGCGGCGAGATATGGCGTCACGTCTATGTCGCCGGTGGTGAGCGATCCGGTGAGTCTTGGCTTCGAGCCGAGCGCGAGTCCGGCTTCGCCCTTTGCAGAGATCGCGTCGAACTGCACGGTGGCGTTCTTCAGCAACACATCCGTTGCGCTGCCTGACGTGTCGCCGGTCAGGGAGAAGGACTTGTAGATTTCGCCGTCCGGAAGCCTGGCGCCCGCGGTCGACGCCAGCTTCCGCAGGTCTGGCGCGTTGATGTTGAGCCTGCCGTCATAGCTCAGCGCCGCGTTGAGCCGCGCGCCGCCAGTGAAGTCGATCTTCAACAGCCCGCTGTCGTGCTTGAAGTTCACATTGCTGAAGGCGAGGTCGCCCAGCCTGCCGTCAATCCGCGTCGTGGCGGTCGCCTTGCCGAGCGCTTCGCCGGCCGGCGCCTCGATGTTCATCGCCTTGGCAAGTTCGGCCAGCTTGGGCGCCTCGGCATTGGCCTCCAGCGCCAGCGTGATGAACTGCGCCACGCGCGCCTCGCCCTTGAGGTCGGCGTTGAGCAAGGGGCTTTCGTGCCGCGCGTCTTCGATCTTCAGCGTGATGTCGCTCGGATCGCCGAACGCCTGCCCCTTCGCCGACAGCTTTCCAAGGACATTGCGCGCCGGCAGATCCTTCACCTGAAAGGCGTCGGCCAGCTGCACGGCGGACGGAATGTCGCCACTGAAGCTGAAATCAAAGGCGGGCTTCTCGCCGAGCGCCAGCGCGCCATCGAGCTCCGTCTTGATGAGGTCCGTGTCGAGCTTGATCGTCACCGGCGAAGCCAGGCCGTCCATCATCGACTTCGGATTTTCGATCCTTGTGTCGAGCTTGAAGGCCAGCTCGTTGGCGAGGCCGTCAGCCCGCACGTTGAATGGCTTGTCGATCGCCTGCATGTCCGCCTTGAGGTTCAGCTTCGACAGGGTGTGAACCTGGCCCGCCTTGCGGTCGTCATAGGAGACATGGCCGTTGAGGATGCGCACATCCCCCAGCGAGGCGCTCAGCGGCTTCGGTTGCTCGCCGGGCTTTGGCGGCTCACCTTCCGGAACTTCGAACGTCCAGTTGTTGCGCCCGTCCTCGAGCTGCACCATTGCGATGTTCGGCTCGACCAGCACGAACTCGTCGATCTCGACCTTCTGGAAGATCAGCGGCCAGAGCGCCACGGCCGCGCGCAGCTCCTTCATCGAGGCGAAGGGCTGGTCGCCGAAGCCCTCGGGGTTGGCGATGGTCGATGCGCCGGCGCGAGCCTCGATGCGGGGGAAGATGCTGACCCCGACCTTGCCGACCTTCACCTCCCGGCCCAGCGCCTTGGTCGCCTCCGCTTCGATCCGCTGGCGGTAGACGTCCGACGGGATCAGCATCGGGATGATCGTTACCGCCCCGATCAGGACAATAAGGATTGCGCCGGCGATGATCGCGATCTTCTGCGTCCGGTTCATCGATTCCCCTTGGTCTTCAGCGAATTAATCATGGAAAGCGTCCGTGGCGCCACCAAGGCCGGAAAAGCCGGCAATGGGTTAGAAATTCGTTGGAATTCCACTGTTAAGGCAGTGTAGGGGCTGAGTTGAGCCTGACGCGCTTTACCCTCGGGGGTCGGCCCCTTAAGTCCGGCTCTCTCGCAAGCCTGAGGACGGGCCTGTTTTGACGCTGGATTCTGATCTTTCCGCCTACGCGGCGCGCTTCAAGTCGCGCCCGGCGCGCCGCAGGCCGCTGCCGGCGCACCTGCAGCGCCTTGAGGCCGAAAGCATTTTCATCATGCGGGAAGTGGCCGCCGGGTTCGAGAACCCGGTGATGCTCTATTCCATCGGCAAGGACTCCTCGGTGATGCTGCACCTGGCGATGAAGGCCTTCTGGCCCTCGCGCCCGCCTTTCCCCTTCATGCACGTCGATACGACGTGGAAGTTCCGGGAGATGATCGAGTTCCGCGACAAGCTTACGCAGAAACTCGGCCTCGACCTCATCGTCCATACCAACCAGGACGGGCTCAAGCGTGGCGTCAACCCGTACGCGTCGGGGTCCAACCTCCACACCCAGGTGATGAAGACCGAGGCCCTCCGCCAGGCTCTCGACAAGTACAAGTTCGATGCTGCCTTTGGCGGCGCGCGGCGTGATGAAGAGAAGAGCAGGGCGAAGGAGCGCATCTTCTCCTTTCGGAACGAGAATCATGGCTGGGATCCGAAGAACCAGCGCCCGGAACTCTGGAGCCTCTACAATACCCGCAAGGCGCCGGGCGAAAGCATCCGCGTCTTCCCGCTCTCCAACTGGACCGAGCTCGATATCTGGGCCTACATCGCGGAAGAAGAAATCCCGATCGTCCCGCTCTATTTCGGCGCGAAGCGTCCCACCGTCATCCGCAACAGCCAGATTTTCATGGTCGACGATGAGCGCACGCCCATGGAGCCCGGCGAGGTTGCCGTTGAGCGCATGATCCGCTTCCGCACGCTGGGCTGTTATCCGCTCACCGCCGCGATCGAGAGCGACGCCGCCACGCTCGACGACATCGTCGCCGAGATGCTCACCGCCCGCACCTCCGAACGCTCCGGCCGTCTGATCGACCATGACGAAAGCGGATCGATGGAGAAGAAGAAGCGCGAGGGGTATTTCTGATGACCGCCAAGGTCACCCCCTTCCGCAATCCCGCGACGCAACCGCGCCAGTCGGTCCGCGATCTCGCCGCGGCCGAAAAGGGCGTGCTGCGTTTCCTCACCTGCGGCTCGGTCGACGACGGAAAGTCCACCCTGATCGGGCGCCTGCTCTACGACACCAAGCTGATCTT
>DATBNA010000211.1:0-4659 GCA_036554545.1 Hyphomonadaceae bacterium | reverse complement strand
AGAGCGCTTCGGCTTCTTCCAGATAGTGCGTAGTCAGGACGATCGTATGGCCGTCCTGGTTGAGCCGGCGGATGAAATGCCAGAGAGTCTGGCGCAGTTCGACGTCGACGCCGGCGGTAGGCTCGTCGAGGAAGAGGATTTCAGGCTCGTGCGACAGCGCCTTGGCGATAAGCACGCGGCGCTTCATGCCGCCGGAGAGCTCCATAAGCTTGGTGTTCTTCTTCTCCCACAAGGAGAGGTCCTTCAGCACCTTCTCGACATGGGCCGGATTGGGCGGAAGGCCAAAGAGGCCACGCGAATAATTGGTCACGGCCCACACCGTCTCGAAAATGTCGATGTGCATCTCCTGAGGCACAAGACCGATGCGTGAGCGGGCCTCGCGATAGTCCTTGCGCGCGTCGAAGCCGGCGACCGTGATCTCGCCAGACGTCGGCGTCACGATCCCGCAGACCGCGTTGATCATTGTGGTCTTGCCCGCGCCGTTAGGGCCCAGCAGGGCGAAGATCTCGCCTTTCTCGATCTCGAGATTGATGTCCTTCAGGGCGACGAGGCCGCCCTTGTAGGATTTGTTGAGGTTACGGATGGAGAGGACTGGCGGCATGTGGCGGGAGGTCCCCTGTTTTGCCGCGCCACTGTGTAATGGCGCTTCTTCTGGTTGCTTCTAACGGCAGGCTCCGCGCGATGTGGGGCCTTTGACCGCAACTGTCCAGTAGGACGATCGAAGATCATCCGATCCGACGTGGCAGGGGGAGAAATACGCCGTAGCTGTTTCGTGGGGGGAATTCGGCCTGCTCGGCAGGGCTAGGGCTGCTTCGGCGGCATCGCAGCATCGACCATGGCGAGGCCTGCAGCGATCCATTCGGCGTTGCGGCACTTGCCCTTGCAGTCCTTGCTCATCTTTTCCAGTTCCGCGCGTTGCGCCATCGCGCCTTCCATGTCGCCGAGCTTGATGAGCGTGACCGCGAGACGGCTCTTGGGGTCGGGATTTTTCTTGTCCTTACGCGCCGCGATATCGAGATGCTTCCTGGCGTCTTCCCATTTGCCGAGGCTCATCTTTGTCGTGCCCATCATAAGATTGGCCTCTGGATGGGTCGGGTTCTGGCGCAGGTATTCCTCGAAGATGCCTTCTGCCACCTGGAAATTCTTCGCCTTGATGGCGGCGACGCCATCCTCGTAGCGCTTGGAGCTGAGGCTCGTGTTGTTTTCCAGCCGCTGCTGGTCGGCGCCCTGGGGCGTGAAGCCGCGCGGCACCTGCGCGGAGGCGCCGGCGGCGAAAAAAGCCGCAGCAAGAATCAGAACGGGCAGTTTCGTCACAAGCAATGCCGTCCCCCTATGTCTTGCCGGGAGGCTAGCGTGTTTAGCGGGGGGAGGCGAGGGCGTTGATCTCCGCCCGAAGGTCTTCGAGACCGAGCCCCTTCTCGCTGGAGGTCGCAATGACGCGCGGGTGGGCCGCCGGACGTTTCTTCAGTACCGCCAAGGCGTCGTGCATCGCCGGGTCGAGTTCCGACTTCTTTGTCTTGTCCGCCTTGGTCAGGACCACCTGGTAGTTCACGGCAGATTTATCGAGCAGGTCGAGGACATCCTTGTCGACAGGTCCGATCCCGCGGCGGGCGTCGATCAGCAGGAAGACGCGCTTCAGGTTGGCGCGGTGGCGGAGATAGTCGAGCATCAGCCGGTTCCACGCATCGACATGTGATTTCGGCGCTTCGGCGAAGCCATATCCGGGAAGATCGACCAGAAAGGCGCGGCCTGCGGCGAGGTCGAAGAAGTTGAGCTCCTGCGTACGCCCAGGCGTATTGGAGGCGCGGGCGAGGTTCTTCCGGTTTGTAAGCGCGTTGATGAGGCTCGACTTGCCGACATTGGAACGGCCAGCAAACGCGACTTCGGGGCGGTCAGGCTTCGGAAGGCCGTCGAGGCCGACCACGCCCTTCACGAAAGCGACCGGTGCTGCGAACAGCTTCCGGCCTGCCTCGATCTCGTCGTCGGTGAAGGGCGAGTCGGTCATGCGGCTTCAACTACACCAGACGGCGCGCGCCCGCATCCCGTGCAGCGGACATGCCGCAGACGCTATTTCGCCGGAACGCGCTTGTTGGTGTCGTCCGGTGGATTTTTCTTGCCGAAGACCTTCTTGAAGAACTTGTCGAACTCGGTCTCCACGCCGGTACGGCGCATGATGATGTATTGCTGAACCAGCGTGATGGTGTTCGACCAGACCCAGTAGATGACGAGCCCCGCGGCAAAGCCTGCGAACAGGATGGTGAAGACCAGCGGGATCCAGCGCATGATCGCGCGCTGCATCGGATCGGTCGGCGGCGCGGACATGCCCTGCAGCAGCACCATGGTGATGCCGTAGAGTAGCGCCCACGGGCCGATCATCAGGAAGCCGCCGATCAGCGGCACGCTGCCGGGGTTCCAGGGGATCAGGCCGAAGAGGTTGAAGATCGAGATCGGGTCAGGCGCCGACATGTCCTGGATCCACGTGCCGAGGAACGGCGCATGGCGCATTTCGATCGTCACCATGAGGACGTGATAGAGCGCGTAGAACACGAACATCTGCGGGATCAGCGGCAGGCAGCCCGCGACCGGGTTGACCTTTTCGCGCTTCCACAGGGCTGCCTGTTCGAGGCGCATGCGCTGCGGGTCCGCGGCGAAGCGCTCCTGGATCGATTTCATCTCGGGCGCCAGGAGGCGCATCTTGGACATCGACTTGTACATATTGAACTGCAGCGGGAAGAACACGGTCTTCACGAAGACGGTCAGCATCAGGATGGCGATGCCGAACGACCCGACCCAGCCCTGGAAGAGCTGCAGCAGGTAGAAGAAGGGTTTGGTGATGAAGAACAGCCAGCTCCAGTCGACCGCGTCGGTAAAGGCCGGGATCTTCTTTTCGTTTTCATAGCGCTCCAGCACTGAAACGCGCTTTACGCCTGCGAAGATGTTGGTCGCCTTGGTGACCGACTGGCCCGGCTGGATAGTGTAGGCGGTGGCCTGGTAGCCGGCGTTGAATATTGTCTCGCCGTTGGCGCGTGCGACCGAGGCCTGCATCTGCACCGGCTCGCCCTGCTGCGGGATTGCGGCGGCCATCCAGTATTTGGTGGTAAGGCCGACCCAGCCGGCGTTGACGTCCTCGATGACGCCCTTGCCCTGGCTGAGGTCCTTGTAGGATCGCATCTGGCTGGTCTTCGTGCCGAAGGTGCCGATGACGCCGGCATGCGCCTGCGGAGAAGGCTGCAGCAGTTCCTGGATCGAGCGCTGGCGCATCTGCACGGTCGGCGTCAGCGTGATGGGTGCAGCGCTGGTGTTGGTGACCGTGTCGGTGACGGTGAACATGTAATCGGCATCGACGGCAATGGTGCGGTCGATGCGGACCGCGGCAGGGTTGGCGTAGGTCAGCGTCACCGGGTTGGTTTCGCTCAATGGCCCCGTGCTGGTCACGGACCAGAGCTGGTCTTCGGTGGTGCTGGCTGAGCTGGTCCAGGCGACGACGGCGTAGAAGGCGCGATCGGTGTCCTGCGGCGAGAGGAGCTGGACTTCGGCGCTTTCGTCCTTCGCGAGCTTGGCCTGGACGGTCTCGTAGTAGTTCCTGATCGCAACGTCATCGATCCGTCCGCCCACAAGCGAGATCGAGCCATCGATGGACGCGGCTTCGATCGGCACGCGCCGGCCGGCGGCGGTGTCTTCGGCGACAACGGCGTCGCGGGTGCGGATCTGTACGGAGGGCGAGGGGTTGGCGACCTGCTGTTCCTGCTGGGCGCGGGCGCGGGCTTCACGCTGGGCGCGCTGCTGCGGCTCCAGCACCAGCATATTGTAGCCGATGAAGAGACCAAAGCAGAGGACAAGCGCCAGCACGAAGTTTCGCTGGTCGTCTTTTTCCATGAGATCAGCCCCTGGCCGTGGAGGGATTGCCGGCGTCCGGTCCCGGACCGCCTTCGGCCGCTAGGCGGCGGCGGAGGCTTATCAACGCGCTTTCCATATCGTCAAGCAAACGGGTCCAGGGGGCCGAACCCGTGTCCTGACGGGCGATGAAGACATAATCGGCTCCCGGCAGGCCATGAAGAGGGAGAAGAAGCCGCACCGCTTCACGCATGCGGCGCCTCGCCCTGTTCCGGATGACGGACGAACCGACCTTCCTGGTAGCGGTAAAGCCTGCACCGGCGGCGTTTCTGGGCTCAGGCCGGCGGCGGGCCTGCACGACCAAGAGCTTTCTGCGCTCGCCGAGGCCGTCTGCGACGAAGGTGAATTCGCGACGGGCGCGCAGGCGCTCGACGGCGAGAAGGGGCTGATTGGGGGCTTTGTCCGGGGCGTGGCCGGCTTGGTTGCTCGTTGGGGCCGTTATCAGGCGGAGACGCGCTTGCGGCCCTTGGCGCGGCGGCGAGCCAGCACTTTCTGGCCGTTCTTGGTGGCCATGCGCGAGCGGAAACCATGGCGCCGTTTGCGCTTCAGGTTGCTCGGCTGGAAAGTCCGCTTGGTGGACACGGGTCACGCCCCTTGTTCCTTGAGGAAGGGCGGGGAACTAACCGCTAAGCCCTGGCAAGTCAAGAACGAGGCTGAAGGGCGAAAAAACGGAGGGCGGGCGACGGTTTAGGGTATGTGCGCCGTGCAAACCTCAGGTGCGCGTCACCTGCTCCTCTGATACTGGGGGGCCTCGGGGTTTTTGCG
>DATBNA010000097.1:0-3350 GCA_036554545.1 Hyphomonadaceae bacterium | reverse complement strand
AGAGCAGGCGCCAGCTCCACACCCGCGCGATGAGCCAGCTCGATGAACTCCTCGTCCCCTGGGGCGCTGACGATCGCTTCAGCGCCCTGCGCCTCCAGCGCAACCGCCAGCGCCACCATCGGCTCCACATCCCCACGCGATCCGTATGTCGACAGCAACACGCGCATCGTTGACTCCCTTCGGCTTCTGGGCAGGGAGCTCTACGGGAAGCAGGGGGTCTTGTTGCAAGGCCCTCGCGCCCCACATGTCTAAAATGAAGGGGCGTGGCCGCCCTTCTTTCTCCTCAATCAGAAATACTTCCCTGCACCCGTCTCGACGGCGGCCTGCGGCAATTTCCGCTGGCGCTCACGTGGCCGTGCACACCTGTCAGAAGTCAGCGTTTGAGACGGAACGGTACTGAGGCTAAGGTCGGCCCTAACAGATAAAAAACCGGAGGAAATCATGGCTGCGGACACCGCGACCGCTCAGACGGCAACCAGGCTGCCGCCGTTTCGCCCGCTGCCCTACAAGGGGCCGAACATCGAGGTGACGCGGGGCGAGGGCGGCGTGGTGTATCTGCGCTCGCGCGAGCCGATGGGTCCGGTTGGACGCTCGATCCCGCACATTCTGGACGAGCGCGCGAAACTGCATCCCGACAGGCCGTGGCTGAAGCAGCGTTCGCCCAACCACGGACCGTGGCGGCAGGTGACCTATGGCGAAGGCGCGAAGATCACGCGGTCGCTGGCGCAGGCGCTGCTCGATCGCGGCCTGGGACCGGATGCGCCGCTGCTGATCCTGTCGGCGAACTCCATCGAACATGCGCTGATGTCGGTTGCGGCCCAGCGTATCGGCGCGCCGGCAACGCCGATCTCGCCGGCCTATTCGACGATGTCGAGCGATTTCGCCAAGCTGAAGCACTGCTTCGCAGCGGTGAAGCCTAAGGCGATCTTCGTCCAGACCATGGACCCGTTCCGCAAAGGGCTCGCCGCGCTGGACCTCACGGGCGTGTCGGTGATTTCTGCGGATGGATCGGAAGGTTCGGAAGCGTTTTCAAAACTGGCGGAGACGACGCCTACCTCGACGGTCGACACGGCGATGGAATGGCTAGGCCCGGATTCGGTCGGAAAGTACCTCTTTACTTCAGGCTCCACCGGCATGCCGAAGCCGACACCGCAGAGCCAGGGTCAGATGACTGCCCAGATCGCGGCGCGCGGCGGCATCGAGCTGCCGCCAGAGGATCCTGACGAGATCCTGCACACCCTCGACTGGATGCCATGGAGCCACATCTCCGGCGGCAATGTGAACTTCAACAATGTGCTGTCGCTCGGCGGGACCTTCCACATCGACGAAGGCCGGCCGATGCCGGGCCTGTTCCAGACCACGATCGCCAACCTCAAGGAAGTGCGGCCGCAATCCTTCGGCTCGGCGCCGATCGCCTTCGGCATGCTGGCCGAGGCGATGGAGGCGGACACAGAGCTGCGCGATGCGGTGTTCTCGCGCATGCGCGCCTTCATCTACGGCGGCGCGACGCTGTCGGACGATGTCTATGACCGCATCCAGCGGCTCTCGATCGCCGCCACAGGCATGCGTATTCCGCTGCTGACCATGTATGGCGCCACCGAAACGCAGGGCGTGACCATGACGCACTGGATCCTCGAGCGCGTCGGCATGGTCGGCGTGCCGCTGCCTGGCACCACGCTGAAGCTCGCGCCGGTCGGCGCGAAAATGGAAGTGCGCGTCAAGGGGCCGACGGTGATGAGCGGCTATCTCAACCTGCCTGAAAGGAACAAGGAGGTCTTCGACGAAGAAGGCTTCTACTGCCTCGGCGACGCCGCCCGCTTCGAGGATCCCGAGCACCCGGAAAAAGGCCTGGTGTTCGATGGCCGCGTCACCGAGGACTTCAAGCTCGACAGCGGGACCTGGGTGTCGGTCGGTACGCTGCGCCCGGACATCGTTGCCGCCTGTGCCCCGCTGGTGTTCGATGCTGTCGTGTGCGGACAGGACAAGCCTTTCATTGGTGCGATGCTCTGGCCCTCGCCGGCGGCGATGAAGGCGGCGACCGAGGCCGCCGGCGGCGATGTTGCGAAAGCGTTCGGCCAGCTCACCATGCAGATTGCCGAGAAGCTGAAGGCCTTCAACGCGACACAGGGCGGCTCCTCGCGCCGTGTCGGCCGGTTCCGCATGCTGACCACGCCGCCGTCGATGGACGCCGGCGAGATCACCGACAAGGGCTATGTGAACCAGCGCGTCGCACAGGACTCGCGCGCGGCCGAGGTCGCCTCGCTCTTCACGACACCGCCAGGCCCCGGCGTGGTGGAGCTGGGCTAGAACGCGACGTCACTCAAGGTGTGCGCAAACTTCGCGTGGACTCAAGGCCTCGCCTATGCAGGATGACGCGCGCGTAAAGTCGTCGCTCATCCTGGGGAGCCTCTCGTGTCGGTACTGAATGTCGAACGTCCGGACTTCATGCAGGACGAAGAGATCCGGATGTTCGAGGACTCCGTCGCCCGTTTCTTCGAACAGAACGCGCCGCCCGAGCGTGTCGACAAATGGCGCGCCCAAAAGTGCGTCGACCGCGAGATGTGGACCAAGGCCGGCGAGGCCGGTCTCCTCGGCCTCTCGACTCCTGCTGAGTATGGCGGGCAGGGCGGCGACTACCGCCACGAAGTCATCCTGATGGAACAGCTTGGGCTGAAAGGCGTCGATGGCTTTGGCGCCTCGCTGCACAACGCCATCGTCATGCCGTACATCACCCACTACGGCACCGAGGACCAGAAGAAGCGCTGGCTCCCGCGCCTCTCCACTGGCGAGCTGATCTCCGCCATCGCCATGACCGAGCCGGGCGCCGGCTCCGACCTCCAGAACATCAAGACGACCGCCAAGCGCTCCGGCAATGGATATGTCATCAACGGCTCCAAGACCTTCATCACCAACGGCCAGACCGCCAACCTGATCTGCGTCGTCGCCAAGACCGATCCGACACAGGGCGCCAAGGGCGTCTCGCTGCTGTTCGTGGAAACGGATGACGCAGAAGGCTTCGAGCGCGGCCGCAATCTCAAGAAGATGGGCCAGGACGCGCAGGACACGTCCGAACTCTTCTTCAACGAGGTGAAGGTCCCCGCTGAAAACCTGCTCGGACCGGAAGAGGGCAAGGGCTTCTACCAGCTCATGGGCCAGCTGCCGCAGGAGCGCCTCAACATCGCCGTCCAGGCCATCGCCACCATGGAGCGCGCGCTAGAGCTGACCATCGAATACACCAAGCAGCGCCAGGCCTTCGGCAAGCGCATCATCGACTTCCAGAACACGCAGTTCGTGCTGGCCGAGTGCAAGACCGAGGCGACGGTGGCGCGCATCTTCGTCAACCACTGCAT
>DATBNA010000076.1:0-9500 GCA_036554545.1 Hyphomonadaceae bacterium | reverse complement strand
ATTGAGCAGCGAACGCAGGCAGGCTTCGATATGGGCCTCCTCGTTGAGCACTGGAATGACGACCAGCACGTCCGAGCCCTGGACCGCGCGCTCTGGCGAAGCAGGCGCAGCGGCGGCTGAGGGACTGTCGAGAACGGCGGTGGTCATGTTGCGGCTCCAGCAATTCCTCTGCCGTTAGCCATTACTCGCTTGCACTTTCCGGCGGGTTCCGGGTACCCGCCGGCTCCAGGTCCCACGTGCGTACGGGCGTGTTCACCGCGGAACGGTACTCGTCGAAAGGAATGCCGGCCTGCTTCGCCTTGATCCGCATTTCGGCGAGGAATTCGCCGTTATCCCCCATCCAGCGCAGGATGTCGGCCTGCTCGAAGGCCTTCCGTCGGATGTCGTCGGGGATGGCCGCCCAGTTCGCCAGAACGAAGTTGAAGCGCCAGCGGATCAGTTCCTGGCTGCAGAGTGGACATGCCGCCATCGAATTCGACAGCGCTTCCAGCGCAGCGGCGTTGACACGCTTCGCCTTTCTGGCCTCGAGATAGGCCTGAAGCGCCCAGGCGCCGGCGCGGGATGAATCCCGGCGAGTTGCGCGAACCGCCGCAAGCAAAGCGTGATCAGTATCCTGAGGATCGACCTGGATCGCCAGTTCGGCCAGCGTTTCCAGCCAGGCGCCGGATGCACGCCTCGGCCATTCGCTGGCAAGTTCAGCCCGGATGGCGGGTTCGTCAGCCTGAATCAGCGACCAGACCTTCAGCTCCCGCAAGGCAAAGGTGGTGATCGGTATCACAGTAGCTGCGCTGACCAGCAGCACCGCTGTCCACATCATGGCGCGGCCGGCCAGCAGGCTGTTCGGCAGACGTTTCTTCGACGCCGAAGCGCCGGTCGCCCGCGCCGTCACATCCGGAATGACCACCGATTTCGCCATTGGTCTGAAAGCCTTTGACCTAACTCTATCGCCGGCGCGTGCAGTAATCGCGCCTGCTCGCCTCGCCGGAGTAGGACCGGCCTCCTGGAATCCTCAGTAGAGCTGCAGCGGCTTGCGGCCGAGGACGCCGCTGAGCACGCCGCCGTGGAAAAAGGCTCGGATCGTCGCCTTCCGCCACATCACGGCAGACCACATGGTGGTGACCCCGGCGGCGAAACAGAACCCGATTTTCAGCACCGATTTGGCCAGTATGATCGCCCGGTTCTGACCATTGGCGCGCAGCACGATCGAATAGCTCTGTCCTGACCTGAAGGCCCGCTTCGACAGCCAGTCGAGCGTGGCCCGCTCTGCCCCGACAGGCTCCTCGACCACGGCGTTGTAGGCATAGGTCATGTGGACGCCAGAGCGGGTCAGCGCTCCGAAAAAGATGGTGTCTTCCCCGCCCGTCCTGCCAAAGGCCGGGTCGAAGCGCAGATCTCCGACCGCATCGCGGCGGAACAGCACGTTGCAGGTATAGCCGCCCTCGACTTCACCGTTCCGGAAGAAGACTTCGGTCGAGTGCAGGTCGCCGTTTATCGCCCATTTCGGCGCATCGGGGGCGTAGACGGCGGCAACGCGTCCGAAGACGACGCCGGCGCCTGTTGCACGGAGCCGATGAATCAGGTTGGCCAGCCAGTCTGGTCGGGCTGTTTCATCATCGTCGATGAAGGCGGCGAGATTGGCCCGAACTGCGTCGAGGCAGGCATTCCGGGCTATGGAAATGTTCCGCGCGGGGGCATGGAGATAGGTACCGTCGAGGCCGAGGGCGCCGAAAGCCTCCAGAATCGTGTCTCTTGCGGAGGGTGTCTCGTCATTATCCGCGACGATCACGCGGATGCGCCATCCCACCGGCAGCTCCTGTTTCGCCAGCGAGGCGAGCAGTGTGCCGACCTGAGGCCGTCGGAAGGTACAGACGCAGACGTCGACCGTCCGGGACAGGTCCTGCAGCAGGGTTGTCGTGTCGGCCATGGCCCCCTGACGTGTGCAAACGACGCGCCATTGCAGGGGGTTTGGTTAAGCCTCGCCCGCCCGTCGCCGCAGCCACCGATCCAGCAGCCAGCATGCAGTCGCCCACGCTGCGCCGGCACACCAGCCGGCCAGCACATCGCTTGCCCAATGGACGCCAAGATGGATGCGAGTCACGCCCACCATGAGCGCAACCAGGATCGCAAGGGCCATGATGTAGACACGGATGCGCCAGCGGGCTTCCGCGCGCGCCAGCATTGCCCCAAGCGTAAGATAGACCACCGCGGAGAGCATGGCGTGTCCGCTGGGAAAGCTCTGGTTGAGGACTTCGGCGGCGCGATACATCTCCGGCGGCCGGTCGCGCCCGAAGAACGTCTTGAGGGCCTGGCTGATCGCGAGCGCGCCTCCGGCCGCGAGCACAAGCAAGAAAGCCTCAAGTGCGCGGCGGCGGAGCACCAAGTATCCGCACGCGGCAACTACCAGCGCCAGGAGGATCGTTACGCTTCCGAGCGCGCTGAAATCGGCCGATGCGTGATCCAGCCAGAAAGGACCCACGGGATTCGCCGCGTCTGCCTCGTCTGGATGCGTGAGACGCAGCACTGCCCAATCGAAGGCGAGGCCGTCGTCTTCCCGCATGTCATCGGCGATCTCGATGAATGCCAGGGTCGACCCGGCAATCAAGGCAAGCGCCGCGAGCAGGATCACTTCGGTGCGCGCAAAGGACAACACCTCAGCGAACTTCTGCTTCGGTCGGCTGATCAGGGTCACGCGATCCCAACGTTCTTCGCATAGGTTTGTTTCAGCGAAACTGTCGCGCGTCTGGCGAAACCAGAGGGAGGTTCCCGCGTTGGTGAGGAGTCATCCTGACAGCAATAGGAGAAGCCATGCCCACAGCGACAGGCCACACCAGCGCGATCCGCGCCACCAAAGTCATCGGCACTTCCGTATACAACACTGCCGGAGACAAGATCGGCAAGGTCGAGGACGTCGTGCTCGACAAGACCAGCAACAACATCATGTTCGCCGTCGTCGGTTTCGGCGGCTTCCTCGGCATGAACGAGAAATTCCATCCCCTGCCCTGGTCAACACTCGACTACCAGAAGGGCAAGGATGGCTACGTCGTCAACGTCACCAAGGAACAACTCGAAGCGGCGCCTGCGGACGGCATTGACCAGCTGACGCGTGAGGACGGCTCGGGGCTGCGCGACGAGGTCTATGACTACTACAAGGCGCCGCGATACTGGCAGTAGCAGCCTCCACGCCAATCAGGCAGCGGTCGCAGGGTCCACTTGATCGCAGCCTGGAGGGCTGGACGGAGGTGCAGCCCGTCCAGCCCGAATAAAGGCCCGGGAAGCTTGGCTTCCCGGGCCTCTTTGTAGGCGTCGTCGGAGGAGAACGCCCAGCTAGACTCAAGATGCAGCAGGAGCAGCCGATGCAGTCGTCGCATCCTTGTGCCATTCATAGATGCGGCGGATCGAGCATGATCCATCATAGCGTGTGTCAGTCACCAGCTTGTCGCCGGACGAAAGGCAGGTGCCGCCGCCCACACGCGATACAAGGCCGATATTGAGGAATGCGTCTTCCGGCTCGCAGGTGCCGATGAGATCGAGCTTGTATTCTTCGTTCACGCCCTTCTCGACGATGATCGACCGGCGGTCGTTTTCACGCCAGTTGCGGATCTGCTGGTTGAAGCAGATCTGGCGGACTTCCTTGCCCTGGCGCGGGTCGGGCTTGGCCTCGGCAGTCTCGGTCGGGGGCGTGGTGCAGGCGGCGGCCAAAATGGCGGAGGCGCAAACGGCAACAAAATATCTCATGTGGCTCTCCTGAGCTGAGGCACAGGCTCAGGCTCTCGACCTGAACCCTCCCTGAACGGAGATATGGCCGGCCATCAGCGAGCGAAACCGCTCGCCCGGTAATTTCGCTCATACCCCGGTATACGTAGGGGTTATGCAGGCTGCTTGGTGAAGGAGCAGTTCTTCTTGACCGCCAGATCGTAGAGGTGCTGTCCGCGATAGAGCTGCGGCATGACGGAGTTCATCTCCGCCATCATCTGCGCCCGGTCTCGATTCGCAGAGTTCATCTGGGATGCCATGGCGGCCTGCTGGGCCATCATGGCGCCCTGACTGAACCAGCTGAGGCCGGGAACGAACGAGCTCGCAACGCCCAATGCGGTTGTCGTTGCAGCTCCTGCTACCGCGCCAGCCTGCGCGGCCTTCGCCTTGTCCATCTGTGCTTGTGCGCTCGCGCCCATGGACGCCATGGAAGCCTGAACCTTTGGATCGTTGACCGTAGCGGCCATTTCGGCCTGCAGCGCATCGCAGGACATCGCTTCGTCGCCCGGACGACCGGCCGACGCCTGGGCCTGCGCCTGCGACGCCATCAGGCTCGCATACTGCGCCTCCATCTGTGAGGTCGAGTCTGCCGTGGCGGCGTTGGTGGGATCCATCCCGGGCATGCCGGGCGTCACACATCCGGAAAGTGTTGCAGCAACGCACGCCGCCATAAGCTTTTTCATTGTCCCCTCCAGATTGCGCCTCGATGTATCGGGCTAGTGGCACATTCCTCCCGGCAAACGCGCGCTGCAAGAGCTCTCCGGCGCTTCAGCTGCGGAACTCTGCTGGATACTGCAACGTTTCTGAGGCTGGACCCTTGGGACAGCCATTCATGGCAAGGCGCAAAAAGCGGACATCGGGCTTCGCCGGAATTCCGGTGCATGAGCCGTTTATCATCATGGAACGGCATCCGCAGGTGGTGATGGCCATCTGCCTGACTGTGCTTTCGACCATTGCGGTCTGCCTCGCGCTGTACGTGGCGCGGGCATACCTGCTGCCTATCGCAACGGCGCTGGTGTTCAGTGTGATCCTCGCGCCGATCTGCAGCCGGATCGAATGGTTCAGGATACCGCGGCCGGTGGCCGCACTGCTCGCCCTGATCTTTGCGGGAGCGATTGTCTATGTCGGGTTTTCGATGATTGCGCAGCCTGCCGCGCGGTGGCTGGCGAACGCGCCGGCGACGCTGGAGAAGGCGGAACGCCAGCTCAACAAGCTGCGGGAGCCGCTGAAGCCGCTGCAGGACATTTCGAAGGAAGTCGAGAACCTGCAGATCGTGCCGTCTTCGACACCAAGAAATCGCACTGTCGTCGTCGAAGGGCCCGCCCTGACACAGTCGTTGCTGGCTTCGGCCCAGGCGGCCGTGGTGCAGACGGGCTTTGTCTTCCTTCTCGCCTACTTTTTCCTGCTCACGCGCGAGGAGTTCCGGCTGAAGATCATCGCTTTCCAACCGACTCTCCGGCGGAGAGTGCGCACGGCGCGCGCATTTCGCGACATGCGGAAGCGCGTCGCCGGCTATATTGTTACTTTCTCGATCATCAACCTTGGAGTTGGCATCGCGACTGGCCTTGCCTGCTGGCAGCTCGGCCTGCCGGAGCCAGCCATGTGGGGCGGCATTGCCGCCTTGCTGAACTTCATACCGTTTGTCGGCCCGCTGATCACCATGGGCCTTCTCGGACTTGCAGGCCTTTCCACGTTCGACACCCTGCTGCAGGCGAGCTTTCCCGTACTAGCGTTCTGGCTCATCAACCTGATTGAATCCAATGCCGTCACGCCGGTGGTCATGGGCCGGCGGATGACGCTCAATCCGCTCGCCATCATCCTGGCGGTGAGTTTCTGGACCTGGATCTGGGGTCCAGTCGGCGGCCTGATCTCCCTGCCGCTCCTGATCATGTTCAAGGTGATCTGTGATCACTCTCCGGCATTCCGTGTTGTCGGGGCGCTTATCGGCTCGCCGATCGAGCGCGAGAAAGCGCCAGAAGAGATTGACACGCTGGAGGCTGCACCGGCGCCGGAGCCCGAACCGGAGCCTGCGCCGCCGCGCTTGCCGGAAGCGCTGCTCGCGGATCTGCCGCGAGGACCTGCGAAGCCGGAAGCTGCCTAGCCCAGCGGCCCTAGCCCAGGGACTTCACCAGCGTCTTGGGCGCAACGGCGCGATAGCTCTGCTCGATCCAGCCTTTCATCGTTTCGAGATCGAAGTCCGAGCCCTTCTTCAGTCGCGCCGTGACCCACCCTGACCTTCCAAGCCCATAGCCGGTCGGTTCGACCCACGGCAGCGTAAGCGCCATTTCAGACGACACGGGCAGCTTCACGCTCATCGAGAATTCGCCAGGCGTTCCTGCTTCGCCGCCAAACGAGGCGAACATTTTCCCCTTCACCTTCACGACGTCATGACCCCACGGGTGATCCAGCGCGGTTTCCGGAAAGGAGAGCGCATACTTGATGAGCCTTTGTTCGGCCTGCTTGACGGAAAGCTTCGCCATTGTGATCCAACCCCCATGCGCATACGCATCGACTACCGCGACGAGCCTTCGATATCGCCCCTGACGCCATGGGTGCACAAGGGCGTCGACGCCCCGTACTGGAAGGCGACCGTGTTCGATCCGCCCATGCCGAGGCCGACGCCGGGAAAAGGCTGGCCGGTGTGGGTGATCGAGCATCGCGGGCGCGAGCTGGTCTTTGCTTCGGTGCAGGAGATCGAGCATGCGATCGATATCCTGTCGCGAAAAATCCTGCCGGTGACGCGCGAGCTGGGACAACCGCATCGGGCGGTCAACTCGCACTGGCTGTCGCGGCTGCATTCCAGCTTCAAGCCATGGAAGGTTCGGCAGGAGCTGGTGAAGCGCCTCAAGCAGGCGCCGCCGGCGTAACGCAATCGGTACTTGCGATGCCCGCTTGCGGCGCGCAGGCTGGCTTCCGGATCTGGAGCAGCCGGATGTCGCTTTCCCGCCGCCTTGTCCTTGCCCAGCTTGGCGCCGGCGCGATTGCGGCAGGCGCAACCGCGCAGACCCCGCTCGCCCTCACACCGGAACAGACCGAGGGTCCGTTCTATCCCGACGATCCGCCCCGCGAGCGCGACGCCGACCTCACGCGGCTTGCCGGCAAATCGCAGCGGGCCGCCGGACAGATCATCGAAGTACGTGTCCGTGTGCTCGACAGGCGAGGCCAGCCGCTTCGCGGCGCGCGCCTGGAGCTGTGGCAAGCCAACGCGGTCGGTCGCTACGACCATCCTGGAGACAACAATGCGGCGCCGCTCGATCCCAACTTTCAGGGCTATGCACGGCTGGCGACCGGCGCCGATGGCCTGGTGCGGATCACAACGGTAAAGCCAGGCGCCTATCCGGCCCAGCGGCGGATGCGGACGCCGCACCTGCACTGGCTGGTCGCCGCGAATGGAAACGAGCTCACGACTCAGATGTACTTCCCGGACGAAGCGCTCAATGCGGACGACCGCGTGCTGGACGATGTCGCCGATCCACGACTGGTGACGGCGCGGCCCGGAATTGCCGATGAGGCCGGCGCGCTGGGCTATGACTGGGATGTCGTCCTGAACGCCTAGATCAGCATCTGCGCCAGCAGCAACGTGGACGGAATAGTCACGAGGCTGAGCAGCGTGGTCAGCGTGATGATGTTGGCCATGAGCGTGGAGTCGCCGCCGAGCTGGCGTGCGAGGATGTAGGCCGAGGTCGCGACGGGCGCAGCGACGCAGACCATCGCGACTTCGAACGAGCGGGATGACAATCCGATGGCGAAGCACATCCCTGCGGCCACGGCCGGCATGATCACCAGCCGCAGCGTCGTGCCGATCGCGACGGGAATGGGCGATGCACGGATCGAGGAGAAATCCAGGGCTGCGCCGACGCAGATGAGGCCAAGGGCGACGGTCGCGTCGCCGAGAAGATTCAGCGTATTTCCGACCGGCTCGCTGACGCGCACGTTGAGGCTGACGAGGATGATAGCCAGGACTGTGGAGATGATCAGCGGATTGGTGGCCACCGAACGGACGACCTGCCTGAACGGCGCAGGCTTCGATCCGGCATAGCGGCTGAGCACCAGCACGCTCATGACGTTGTTGATCGGGACCAGCACGGCGAAGCCGACGGCGGAGAGCGCGACGCCCTCGTCTCCCTGGAGACCCGCGATCACGCCGAGCGCGACATAGCCGTTCCACCGGACGCCGGCCTGGAAGAGGCTGGAGAACTGTGGACCGGTCGCCGGCAGTATCGGCCGCAACAGCAGCATGAGCGCAGCCATGGTCGCAACAGTTGCGGCAAGCGCCATACCGAGGCCCAGCGCCTCTTCGCCAGCAAACGCGCCCTCGACGATGCTCATGAACATCAGCGGTGGAAACAGGACGAAGTAGGTAAGGCGCTCGAGGGCGGCCCACCCATCGCTCGACAAGAGGCTGTAGCGGCGGAGAACGGCGCCCAGGGCGATCAGCGAAAAGACGGGAATGAGCGACAGGACCACGTCGAGCATGACTTTTCATCGCAGAGTCGCGCGCCGAGGGCGAGATAGGCAGGGGCCGTTTTTCGTTGGAATGCATGGACTTTTTCGCGTCCTTCGCGCGGTTAAGTGGCGTTAACTTCTGCCCGACAGACTCGGCCCGAAGGGATTCTGTCTTGCAGGCGTACGATCTCATCGTCATCGGCTCCGGCCCGGCCGGACGGCGCGCGGCCGTGCAGGCGGCGAAGCTGAAGAAGTCCGTGCTGGTCGTCGAAAGGGGCCGGCGCGTGGGCGGCGTGTGCGTGCATACCGGGACGATCCCTTCGAAGACGCTGCGCGAGACTGTGCTCAACCTGTCCGGCTGGCGCGAGCGAGGCATCTATGGGCGCGCACATCGCGCCAAGCAGAGCATCTCGGCGGACGACCTGCGCCGGCGGCTTTCCGTGACGCTCGACCACGAGGTGGAGGTGCTGGAACACCAGTTTGCACGAAACAAGGTCGACTGGATACGCGGAGAGGCGCGCTTCATCGACCCGCTGCATATCGAGGTTGCAACCGATGCTGGTCTGCAGCGCTTTACGGCGCCGCGCTTCATCATCGCCGTCGGAACGCAGCCGCATCGGCCTGCCTTCGTGCCGTTCGACGGAGAGGCGATCGTCGACGCCGACGAGATCCTGGAGATCCGGCGCCTGCCCCGAACGCTGACTGTCATCGGCGCGAGCGTGATCGGGATCGAGTATGCGACCATCTTCTCGGCGCTCGATGTGAAGGTCACGGTGATCGAGCCAAATGACAGCCTGCTCTCCTTCATCGACCGCGAACTGGTGGACGAATTCATCCACGACATGCGCGATCGCGGGATGACGCTGCGTTTCCTGTCGAAGCCGAAAAAAGTGCAGCGCGTGAGCCAGGACGCTTGCCTGATCGAGCTGGAGGACTCGCGGCAGGTGTGGAGCGAGATGATCCTGTTCGCTGCCGGTCGAAAAGGCGCCACGGATACGCTGGAGCTCGAGGCGTGCGGACTTGCCGCCGACGAGCGCGGGCGTATCGAGGTCGATCGCACGACATTCCGGACGTGCGTGCCGCACATCTATGCCGTTGGCGACGTGGTCGGCTTTCCGAGCCTTGCTTCGACGTCGATGGAGCAAGGGCGCATCGCAGCCTGCCACGCGTTTGGCGAACCGGCGCAGGCGCCGCCGGAGTTCTTTCCATACGGCATCTATTCCGTGCCCGAGCTTTCGATCATCGGCATGACGGAAGAGCAGGCGCGCGCGAAGGGCATCCCATACGAGTGTGGCATAGCC
>DATBNA010000627.1:0-6785 GCA_036554545.1 Hyphomonadaceae bacterium | reverse complement strand
ATGATGCGCTCACCTGGCTGTCGAAACAGTCCTGGTCCAACGGCAAGGTCGGCACGCTCGGCTGTTCCTCGACCGCCGAATGGCAGCTGCAGCTGGCGGCGACCAATCACCCTGCGCACGCAGCGATGGTTCCGATGGCGTCGGGCGCCGGCATCGGCCGCGTCGGCGAATTCCACGAGCAGGGCAACTGGTATCGCGGCGGCGTGCCGCGCGTGCTGTTCTCGATCTGGCTCTACGGCGTCGACAACCCGCTGCGCGCCGAAATCCCGAAGGGCCTCGATCCCGAGACGCGGCAATACCTGTCGAAGTATTCCGATCTCAACCCCGCAAAGCCGACGGTTACGTGGTCTAGGCAGGTCTGGCATCTGCCTTTCGCCGAGATGCTGACCGACCTCGGCGAACCCAAGGGCACGAATGAAGAGCTGATCGCCCGCGCGCTGCCGGACGATCCGGCCTGGTACAAGGGCGGCCTCTACCACGACAATGAAAGCTGGGGCGTTCCCGCGCTCTGGTACAATTCCTGGTACGACGTCTCGATCGGCCCCAACATGGCGCTCTACAACCATGCCACGAAAAAGGGCGTCGACGCCGAGGCGCGCGACAACCAGTACGCCATCGTCGGCCCGTCCAACCACTGCGCCTTCGCTGCGCTCGGACCCAACTTCAAGTCAGGCGACCGCTCGCTGGGCGATGCAACGATGGATGTGAACGGAGAGGTCTGGAAATTCTTCGACCGCTTCCTGAAGGGCGACGCGCAGCGCTTCCCGTCGACGACGCCCAAGATCCGCTACTTCACCATGGGCGAGAACAAGTGGAAGACCGCCGACCAGTGGCCGCCGAAGCAGGCGCAGGAAACACGTCTCTACCTGCGCTCCAACGGCCGCGCCAACTCGATGTACGGCGACGGCGTGCTGTCCTTCACCGCGCCGGGCGACAACGAGCCGGCGGACACGTTCGTCTATGATCCGAAAAACCCGGTGCAGACCATCGGCGGCGGCGACTGCTGCAATGGCGGCGTCGTCGTCCCCGGCGCCTATGACCAGCGCCCCGTCGAAGTGCGCCACGACGTGCTGGTCTACACCTCTGAGCCGCTGAAGGAGAAAATCTCCGTCGCCGGCTTCGTCGACGCCATCCTGCACGTCTCATCCGACGCAAAGGATACCGATTTCGCCGTCAAACTCGTCGACGTGGCGCCGGACGGCACGGCCATCATTATCGACGATACCATTTTGCGCGCCCGCTTCCGCGAGGGTTATGACCGGCAGGTCTTCATGGAGAAGGGCAGGACCTACAAGCTCGACTTCACGCCGATGACGACAGCCAACGATTTCCTGCCGGGCCATCGCATCCGCGTCGAAATCACTTCTTCGAACTTCCCGAAGTTTGTCCGCAACCTGAACACGGGCGGCAGGAACGAGTTCGAGAAGGACGGCGTCGTCGCCACCAACCAGGTGAAGCACACGCGCTCGCAGCCGAGCTACATCGTGCTGCCGGTGATCAAGTAAGCGAATCGCGAACAGAAATAGCGAGCAGGGTGGTCGCTCCCTGCTCGCCAGTTCGCTACTCGCTATCCGCCTGTTTCAGTTCGCCGGAGCAGCCGCTGCCGCCGGTGCGGCGCCCGCAGGCGCCGGTTGCTGCGCGCCCGGCGGACCGTTCGGCAGCGTCTTCGACTTCACCAGTTTGGGTGTCGCGCCGAACTGCGCCGCGTCGTCTGCCGCGTCCGTATAGGCTGGCCAGGTGAAGCCGTCGGCGCAGGTCAGAGACCTGGCCTTCGGATCCATCTTGTAGAAAGCAACCCAGCACGAGTTCACCCGCTTGGCGACGGCCGCGTCGGCGGCGTCGGCCTTGCCGTTCGGTCCGGCGGCCCAGCTCGAAGTCGCGAGCGAGTCGAAGGAGAACATCAGCTCGGCCGAGTGGACCGGGCCGTTGCGCCATTCCGTCCGCCATGCCGGCTTGTAGGCGAACTGGTAGAGCCAGGCGCCTGCGCCTGCGTCTCCAGCCAGCTTCGCAACGGTGCGTGCGCCATTGAAGCCGCCTTCGCCCGCATTCGAGCCGACCATTACCGGCACGTCGATTTCCGTTCCCGCGTTCAATGCATCGCTGGTGGCGGTCGTCTTGAACTTGCCGTCAACGGGCGCTCCGAAGCCGCGCTGCGTGGCGGAATTAGCAACGAGGGTCTGGGCGGAAACGGACCGCAGCTGCGCCGCGGTTGCGTTGTCGCCGAGGCCAAGCGCCCTGGCTGCTTCGACGCCGCGCTGCTCGGTTGTCGACAGCGGCGTGCCCGGTCCGAGCGCGGCGCCCGATTGCACGATGGCCTTGTGATAGAGCCCCTTGGCGGAAGGAATGGACAGAAGGCTCATCACCATCGCGGCGCCAGCCGATTGGCCCGCCACGGTGACGTTGTTGGGATCACCGCCGAACGCTGCCGCGTTGCGCTTGACCCATTCAAGGGCCGCAACCGCATCCATCAGCGCGAACGCGCCGGTCTGGCCGCCTTCCTTGGTCAGCGCCGGGTGCGCGAAACCGCCCAACGGCCCGAGCCGGTAGTTGATCGGAATGGTGATGACGCCGTTCTTCGCGTTGCCCGTCCCGTTGTAGGAGCCGAGGTGGCCGGCGCCGAGATAGGACGCGCCCCCATAGAGCCACACCACGATCGGCGCCTTGCTGGCGTTCGCGGGCGCGTAGACGGTGAGATAGAGGCAATCCTCGGACTGGACGCCAGCGACGCCGCCGCCATTCGTCGTCTTGCCGTCCGGGTTCACCGGTTGCGGGCAGGGCGCCTCGTTGGCCGTCGCTGCGCGCTCGTAGCTCCACTTGTCGACCTTCTGCGGCGCCTTCCAGCGCAGCTCGCCGACCGGCGGCTTGGCGAAAGGCACGCCGCGGAAAATGTTGACGCCGTCGCTGGTCTCGCCGACCAGCACGCCGGAATCGATTGTCGCTTTCACAGACTGTGGCTTGTTGGCCGCCGGCGTCTGGGCAAGCGCTGGCGCGGCAGCCAGCACAACGAGACCGACAATCCCCGAGATATAACCCTTCATGAGATCTCTCCCTTGAGCTCCGGACATTGCTTCCGGTTGCCGTCACGCTAGACGGTTTGTGACGCGGCGACAATTGCCGCGCGACCTTCGCGGTCTCTCAATTCGATCAAGCACTTGCCAGCGCGGCGGCGGGCTGGCCTTGTGTCGCGTCAACGCAGGGGCGGGATCAGAATGTTGGTATCACGATGCTGAAATGGGCGAGCCTCGTTACCGTGCTCGCGCTGGCGCTCGGCATCGCCGTCGGCGCGTGGGTTGGCGCATCGGGTGACGCCGGGATGATCGGCTTCGCCGAGCAGGTCGAATACATCGGCGTGCTCTGGCTCAACGCCCTCAAGATGACCATCATTCCGCTGGTCTTTTCGCTGCTGGTGACAGGCATTGCTTCCGTTGCCAATGCGGCGGCGACGGGAAAGCTGGCGGCGCGCTCCATTTTCACATTCGCCGTCCTGCTGGTCAGCGCCACGGCCTATGCCTGCATTGTCCTGCCGATCGTGTACGCGCTGTGGCCGGTCGATCAGAGCGCTGCACAGGGATTCATCGCAGGAGCAGGCGAAAAGCCGGTGGGCCCGGTCTCGCCGCCTACGATCGGCGAGTGGCTCGCGGCGCTTGCGCCCCCCAACCCGATCGCCGCGGCGGCCGAAACCGCGGTGTTGCCGCTGACCGTCTTTGCGATCTTCTTCGGCTTTGCTGCGACGCGCCTGCCGGCGGCGCAGCGCGAGCCAATGGTCGCGTTCTTCCGCGCGGTGGCCGATACGATGATCGTCATCGTGCGCTGGGTGCTTATTGCAGCGCCCATTGGCGTGTTCGCGCTGTCGCTGGGCGTAGGACTGCGCTCTGGCGCGGATGTTGTGGGGCTTCTCGTCCAGTACGTCGTCATCACCTGCGCCGTCACAGCCGGCATCGTGATCATGGCCTATCTCTTCGCCTTCCTGTGGGGACGGGTGAACCCGGTCCGGTTCATCGGCGCCACGGCGCCTGTGCTGGCGGTCGCCATCTCGACGCGGTCCTCGCTTGCCTCGCTGCCGCTGATGGTCGAACGGGCGCGGGATGCGCTGAACATTCCGGTCACCATCGGCAACGTCACACTACCGCTGGCGGTGGCGATCTTCCGCATGACCAGCCCGGTTGCTAACCTTGCCGTCGTGTTCTTTTCGGCTGCGGTCTATGGCGTGGAGCTGGGCCCGACCCAGATCATCGCCGGCGGTTTCGTGGCCATCGCCATCAGCATCGGCTCGGTCGGCCTGCCGGGCGAGATTTCGTTCGTCGCCAGCGTTGCGCCGATCTCCATCGCGATGGGCGTGCCCATCGAACTGCTCGGCATTCTCGTCGGCGTCGAGGCGATCCCCGACATTTTCCGGACGTTGGGCAACGTCTCCGGCGACATGGCCGCAACAGCGATCGCCAGCCGGTCGAAGGACGCTAGCCCGGGCGAGGCGGCTCTCGCCGCACAACGCGGGTAGCGGCGAGCACCTCTTTCACTGCGCTCGCTACGACTTCGGGCTTGAAGAAGAAGAAGGCGTGGTTGGATTCCGGTACGATCTGCAGCCGGCCGCGGCTTGACCAGGTAGCGAGGTCCGCCTGCAGCCTGCGCCAGACGACCTCGTTCTCGGGCGTGCTGATGCCGGCGTCGAGACCATCCGCCGAGAGAAGCTCGGCGTCGTGCGAGTCGGCCACGCGCCGCGCCTGCGTCAGCTCCGGAAGCTCGCGCGCCAGCACGACGACGGGCCAGTTCTGCAGGTCGCGATAGCGTCCAGCGACTTCGAGCGTCCGTCCTCGCCCCCGCGCCTCGCGCGCGTTGGCGTTGGCGGACTTGGGATAGAAGGCGTTGACCTCGGCTGAGATGGATTCGTCGGCGGGGTAGGGAGCAAGGCGCATCACGCCGGTCCACCGGAGAGCGAGACCGAGCTCCTGGGCAGGGCTTACATAATTGCCGGTCGGAAGGCCCGCCTCGCGGAATTTCTGTTCCTGGTCAGGGTGGGATGAATCGGCGAACACCATCCCGGCGACCTCGTCACGATAGAGGCCGGCGTAGATCATGTTGTAGAGGCCGCCGCGCGAATGGGCGACCAGCACATAGGGCGGCTTCTCGCCTGCAGCCTGGAGCGCAGCGTGCAGGTCATGCGCGA
The DNA here is from genome assembly GCA_036554545.1 of Hyphomonadaceae bacterium. GTDB lineage: Bacteria > Pseudomonadota > Alphaproteobacteria > Caulobacterales > Hyphomonadaceae > UBA7672. The sequence continues at coordinate 1,621 of DATBNA010000627.1, read as the reverse complement.
CTTCTTCCGGTTCGAAGCTGCCATGCGCCGGATCGCTCCAGAGGATTCCGGCACGGCTGTAAGCGCAGGCGCGGGTGTCCTTCGACACCAGCTCCATCGCCGGCGTCCAGCCCAGCGCACCGAGCATGTCGCCGCCCGACTGGAAGACCACGGTGGGTCCGCCTTCGCCGCGGCAGTCGATCTGGATTCGGCGGCCATCCTCGATTTCGACGAGCCGGCCCTTAACCGGATGCTGTCTTGCAGCTTCGGCGGCCAACAAGCTCTCGCATCCTCCAGCAAGTAGCGCGACCGGCAGGGCCAGCGTCGCCGCCCATGACTTCCGGTTTTGCTGATCGAGACTCAGCCGCATGGAGATGTTTTAGGCGCCCGGCGCAGCCTGCGCCACATCACAATAAGGTAAGAAAGGGAAAGGGCCGCTCTTTGGGCGGCCCTTCGGCATTTGGCGCTTGTCCGGCCTACTTCACCGTGACGGTCATTGGCCCGAAGTCCGACACGATGTCGAACTTTTCGCCCGATTTCTTGCCGTCCGGATACTCGTTGCAGAACTCCTGGCCGAAGGCGTCCGGCGTCATGCAGAGCTTGTTGCCGTCAGTCCTGTATTTGCCGCCCTGGCCGCTCGGATCGGCGTAGGAGCCATCCGCCTTGAAGGCGAGATCGAATTCCATGTCGGCGACAGCGAGCTTCATTCCCTTTTCCACGATCAATTTGATCGTGTCTGACGGCGGAGCGCCGGCGGGCGCTTGTGCGAAGGCCGGTGCGGCAACGGCCACACTGCAAACGAGTGCAAGTTTCAGTGCATGGGTCATGGGCTTGATTCCAACCTCCCTAAAGCCTCCCTCGACGTGCGCATGGAACCGCGTTCGGCGAGCAGCGGCAAGTGGCTGGAAACAGAAGCGCCGCCGTGGCGACCCACGGCGGCGCGCTGTTCTGCGAGGTTGTTCCGCCTAGCGGATGGTAATTTCAATGTCCCCGATGTTGGCGTCGGCGATGATGAACTTGTCGCCGGATTTCTTGCCCGTGGGATATTCCGTGCACTGGTTCTCGATCATGCCGGGAACGGTGAGGCAGAGCTTGGCGCCGTCGAGCTTGTAGGTGCCCGCGAACTGGCCGTCGAAGCCCGAGAAGTTGCCGTCCTTCGTGAAGTCCATGTTGCCGCTCATGCCCATCACGGACATGGTCATGCCCTTCTCGACAATCGCCTGCAGCGTGTCGGACGGCGCCGCCAGCGCGGGCGCCTGCTGCGCAATGGCCGGTCCAGCCATCAGGGCTGCAGCCAGGGCGAGTGTGGTCAGTCTCATTGCATGTCCTCCCAAGATCCCCGCAGGGAAACGCTTGAGTTTCCGATAGCAAAGAACCGTGTCGCGATAAAGAGGCGGAGGGCGCCATTAACTGCACATCGGCGCCCCGAAATGATAACAGCCGCGTCATGAGTTTTCGCGCCACCTGTCTCACGCTCTTTCCGGAAGCGTTTCCCGGCCCGCTCGGCGTCTCCATCGTTGGAACGGCGCTGGAGAAAGGCTTGTGGTCGCTAGAGACTGTCGACATCCGCACTTTTGGCCTGGGGAGGCATCGCACGGTTGACGATACGCCGGCCGGCGGCGGCGCCGGCATGGTGATGCGC
>DATBNA010000585.1:0-2939 GCA_036554545.1 Hyphomonadaceae bacterium | reverse complement strand
CCCGCATAGTAGCGGTCTTCATACCCATCCACATCGGACTGGGCGCCGGCGAGGAAATGGTGGTCCATCACGTTGCGGCCGAGTTCATCCGAGTCGTTGCCGAAGCCATTCGGGAAGCGGTCGCTCTTCGAGTGCAGCATGATCCACGTCGTCGCCAGCGCCGAGGCGTTCAGGAAGATGACCTTCGCGTAGAATTCGACGTCTTCCTTGGTGGCGGCGTCCTGAATGCGCACGCCCGTCGCCTTGTTGCTGGCAGGATCGAAGATGATCTCGGTCACGATGGCGTCCGGCTGCAGCGTCATGTTGCCGGTGTTGTCCGCCGCGATCAGCGTTGCGCCGTTGGAGGAGAAATAGGCGCCGAAGGAACAGCCGCGCATGCAGAGGTTGCGGGTCTGGCAAGTGCCGCGCCCGATCTTCAGCTGCTCTTCGGTGGGCTGGGTGAGGTGAGCCGTGCGGCCCATGGTGACGCGCCGCTCGGGGAATTTCGACTCGACCTTGCCCTTGAATGTCTTCTCGACGACGTTGAACTCCATCGGCGGCTGGAACACGCCGTCGGGAAGCTGGGGCAGGCCTTCCTTCGATCCGCTGACCCCCATCCAGCGTTCGACATGATCGTACCACGGCGCGAGGTCTGCATAGCGGATGGGCCAGTCGACGCCGACGCCTTCCTTGAGGTTTGCCTCGAAATCGAGATCGCTCCAGCGATAGCTCTGGCGGCCCCAGGTGATCGAACGGCCGCCGACGTGATAGCCACGGATCCAGTCGAAGCGGCTTACCTCGGTATAGGGATGCTCGTCATCCTTCACGAACCAGTGGTTCCACTGGTCGTTGACCGTGTAGCCGGTGCGGATCTGCTTGAAATAGTGCTTGTCGATCTCGTCCTGCGGCGTGCGGCCGTTGGGAAAGCGGAAATCCCACGGGTTCATGCCGAAAGTCTTGTAGTCCTTGCCGTGCTCCACCTTGCGCCCGCGCTCGAGCACCAGCGTCTTCAGGCCCTTCTCGCACAGCTCCTTCGCGGCCCATCCGCCGCTGATGCCGCTGCCCACCACGATGGCGTCGAATGTACGCTCCTCGCGCGATTGTTCGCTGAGTTTGGTCATGGGTTTCCTCAGGTCCGCTGGCGCTTCTGGCGGCGCTCAACAAGGAGACTGGCGCCGAACCGCCGGGAAGGCCAGCGGCCCGGACTCTACTTGACGCTGCGTCGCGCGGAATTCAGCGCGGAAGCGTGCTGCAACCCATCAGGAATTCGTCGACCGCACGGGCGCACTGGCGGCCCTCGCGGATCGCCCAGACGACCAGCGACTGGCCGCGCCGCATGTCGCCGCAGGCGAAGATGTTGTCCACGGAGGTCTTGTAGTCGTTCATGTTGGCCTGGACGTTGCCGCGCGGATCGAGCGTGGCGCGCGTCTGGTCGACCAGGCCCGGAACGACCGGCCCGGTGAAGCCCATCGCCAGCAGGACGAGGTCGGCCTTCAGCTCGAATTCGCTGCCGGCGATTTCCCTCATTTCCATCCGGCCGGTGGGGCCTTTGACCCACTCGACGCGGGCGCAGACGATGGCTTTCACCTTGCCGCCTTCGCCGATGGCCCGCTTCGTGATCACTGACCAGTCCCGGTCGCAGCCTTCTTCCTGCGAGGAGGAGGTGCGTAGCTTCAGGGGCCAGTCGGGCCAGGTGAGGCCTTTGTTCTCCATGACCGGCGGCTTGGGCATGATCTCGAGCTGGGTGATCGACGCCGCGCCCTGGCGGTTGGACGTACCGATGCAGTCCGAGCCGGTGTCGCCGCCGCCGATGACGATGACATGCTTGCCTTCCGCGGTGATCGTTCCGCCGGGCGCAGCAGCCTGTTCGCCATCGCCTGCAACGCGCTTGTTCTGCTGGGTGAGAAAGTCCATCGCGAAATGGATGCCGTCGAGTTCGCGGCCAGGCACGGTCAGGTCGCGAGGCTGTTCTGCGCCGCCGGCAAGGACAATAACGAGATAGTCGTCGAGCAGGCGCTGCACCGTCACATCGATGCCGACATACATGCGCGGACGGAAGATGACGCCTTCGGCCTCCATCTGGCGGATGCGCAGGTCGATATGGCGCTTTTCCATCTTGAAGTCGGGGATGCCATAGCGGAGCAGGCCGCCGATGCGGTCGGATTTCTCGAACACGGTGGGTGAATGGCCCGCCCGCGCCAGTTGCTGGGCGCAGGCGAGGCCGGCCGGGCCGGAACCGACGACGGCGATACGCTTGCCGGTGCCGCGCGGCGCCGACTGCGGCTTGATCCAGCCTTCCTCCCAGCCGCGGTCGACGATCTCGCACTCGATGGTTTTGATCGAGACAGGGTTCTCGTCGATGTTGAGGACGCAGGCGGCTTCGCACGGGGCGGGGCAGACGCGGCCGGTGAATTCCGGGAAGTTGTTGGTGGAGTGCAGGTTCTCCAGCGCGGCCTTCCAGTGGTCGCGGTGAACCAGCGTATTCCAGTCGGGGATCTGATTATTGACCGGGCAGCCGTTGTGACAGAACGGAATCCCGCAATCCATGCAGCGCGCGGCCTGCTCGCGCACTTCGGCTTGCGGCATGCGTTTCAGGAATTCCTTGTAGTTCTGCCTGCGAGCGTCCGGCTTCTCGTAGCCGCGATCCTTGCGCTCGTATTCGAGGAAGCCGGTTGGCTTGCCCATGTGCGATGTCCCCTGAACTCTACTCGGCTGCGACGACGGCCTGCTTCTCGGCCTTCAACTCGAGAAGCGCAAGACGACCTGGAAGGAGTTCGTCAGGCCGATGGAGCATTCCGCTTGCGCGACGCAAGCGGCGCGCTGCATGGATTGCGGGATTCCGTTCTGTCACCAGGGCTGTCCGGTCAACAACATGATCCCGGACTGGAACCACCTTGTCTATCGCGACCAGTGGCGCACCGCGCTCGAGACGCTGCATTCGACGAACAACTTCCCCGAAT
>DATBNA010000395.1:0-8935 GCA_036554545.1 Hyphomonadaceae bacterium | reverse complement strand
CGACACCAGACTGATGAAAGCCGCCGGCATCGCCATGCCGGCCCTGATCAGGGACAAGGAAATCACGATCATCGGCTACCGGGTCGAGGACGACCTGTGCTGGAAGTCCAACAACAATTGCCCGTTCGCCGGCCGGCAGATCAGGTTCGACGACGGCTGCATCGCTTTCGTCGGCCGCAAGGCGCCCGTGTTTGGCCGCCGGGCGGATGTCTGGGGCTGGAACGTCCCGGACGACGGCCTCGAGAATACGGACAGCTCGCGCTGTTAGGCTTGCTGCGAACTTAACGTTCGCGGCAGCATGAAATCGCTGGGGAAATTGGCCGCCCGCTGACGGTTTGGTGAAGGCCGCAAACCCGCTGCTTTATTGCGAAAAACCCCTGTTTCTGTAATGGTCCTTCCAGCTGCGGGCGGCCTTTCGCCGACTCGCATACGAGCTGTTTGGCTCCCCGGGAGGCTGCATAATGAAGAACAAGGTTTTGAGCATCGCGCTGGCGACTGTCGCCGCGGGTGCGCTCATCGGCGCGGGCGTCGCTGCCTACGCGCAGTCGGTTTCTGCCGGCGCCGCGGTCACGCAGGTGAAGGTCGCCGCCAAGGCCGACAATTTCCGCCTCGTCGACCACAAGTCGAAGGCGCACGAACTCCACTACTACAAATACGCACCGGCGATCGTCATCGTCTCTGCGCAGAATGGTTCGAAGAACCTGCGCGACGCCGCCCCGGCGCTGAAGGCCCTCAAGGACGCCTACGCCGCCAAGGATGTCCCGGTCTTCCTGCTCAACTCGACACCTGCCGACAACCGCGACGCCATTGCCAAGGAAATGGCCTTGCTCGGTCTCGACCTGCCGGTGCTGATCGACGACACCCAGCTCATCGGTGAATCGCTCGGCGTCTCGCGTGTCGCCCAGGCCTTCGTGATCGACCCCAAGACCTGGAACGTCGTCTACTCCGGGCCGATCGACGATCGCTTCGCCGGCAAGACCGCGAAGCCGAACGCGAAGGTGAAGAACGCCTACGTGTCCGACGCCGTGTCGAGCCTCATCGCCGGCCAGACCGTGAAGGTGTCGAGCGCCAAGCTCGACACTCCCAAGCTCGCCTTCCCGCTGCGCGACCGCGCGTCCGAGTTCGTCAACATCTCCTACGAGAAGGACATCTCGCCGATCCTTGCGAAGAACTGCGTGGCCTGCCACTCGGAAGGCGCAATCGGCCCCTTCGCGATGGACAGCTATGAGAAGGTCAAAGGCTTCGCGCCAATGATCCGCGAGGCGATCCGCACGGACCGCATGCCGCCCTACAACGCCGATCCGCATGTGAACGCGTTCGCCGGTTCGATGAACATGACGGCGCGCGACCAGCAGACGCTGATCCACTGGATCGAAGCCGGCGCGCCGCGCGGCACGGGCTCGGACCCGCTGAAGATCAACGCCAAGGTGGCGCCTGAGTGGGAGCTTGGGCCGCCCGATCTCATCATCGAGCTGCCGCCATTCACCGTTCCCGCCTCGGGCGTCGTCGACTACCAGCGCCCGAGCGTCGAGAACCCGCTCACCGAAGGCCGCTGGCTCCGCGCTTCGACCGTGAAGCCGAGCGACCGCCGCGCTGTGCACCACCTGCTCTCCAACGGGGTCGGCGGCTATGCCGTCGGCGCGGAGACGAGCGTCTATCCGGACGGAACCGGCACCTGGGTCGCCCCGGGCCAGCGGTTCACCTTCCAGATGCACTACACGCCCTATGGCAAGGAAACGGTCGAGAAGACCCGTGTCGGCCTTTACTTCTATCCGAAGGACAAGCAGCCGACGATCATGTACCGCTCGGCCGTGGTCGCCAACGCGGGCATCGAGATCCAGCCCAACACGGCGCGCCACGAGGAGGTCGCCTACATCACCTTCCCCGAGAACGCGACGCTCTACTCTGTCTTCCCGCACGCGCACTATCGCGGCGAGAACGTGGCGGTCTCGATCCTCGAGCCGGGCGCCAAGGAAGAGAAGCTGATCCTCTCCCTGCCCAAGTACGACTTCAACTGGCAGCGCGGCTATGACTTCGCCGAGCCGATCAAGGTGAAGCCGGGCACGAAGCTGATCACGCGCTATCAGTACGACAACTCGAAGAACAACCCGGCCAACCCCGATCCGACGATCAAGGTCACCTGGGGCGAGCAGTCGTGGGAAGAGATGCAGTACACCGCGCTTCGTTTCCGCTGGGATGACGAGACGGTCGCCAACCGCAAGGACGACTACCAGCGCCGCCTCGAAGCCTCGCGCAACATGGGGATCATGGACACCAACATGGACGACAAGGTCGCCAAGTCCGAGGTCCGCGGCCGCATGGGCACGCGCATTCTCGCGGCGTGGGACCAGCTCGACGCCAACAAGGACGGCTATCTGGTCGAATCCGAACTGGCGAGCATCGCCCAGATGATGCAGCGTTCGATCAACGCCGCGCAGGCCCAGCAGAGCGTCGGCCAGTAGGCAGGACGCTCCAGACTAACCAAATAGACAGGCGGGCCCCTCGGGTCCGCCTGTTTTCATTGCGGCTTTCTTTACCGCAGTTTCGTTTGTTGGCTGTCGCGAGGACGGCTAGAACCGCCCTGCAGTTTGGGGAAGCAGAAACCCATGTCCACAGCCCTCCGCGTCGCCGGCCTGTCCAAGAGCTATGGCGGCAAGAAAGCCGTGGACGACATCGCCTTCGACGTACGCCAAGGTGAACTCTACGCCCTCCTCGGGCCCAATGGCGCGGGCAAGACCACCACGCTCCGCATGGTCGCCGGGCTCCTCGCCGCCGATGCCGGCGAGATCAGCGTCTTCGGCGTGGACGCACGCGCCAACCCGATCGAGGCCAAGCGCCTCATCGCCTGGCTGCCGGACGAGCCCCTGCTCTACGACAAGCTAACGGCGTGGGAGTATCTCGAATTCGTCGCGGGGCTCTGGGGCGTCGACTCCAGGACAGCGGCTGCGCGCTCCGAGACCCTGCTCAAGCTGCTCGGCCTTTGGGACAACCGGAACGACCGCTGCGAGACGTTCTCGCGGGGCATGAAGCAGAAAGCCGTCCTCGCCGGCGCCCTGATCCACGATCCCAAGCTGCTGATGCTCGACGAGCCGCTTACCGGCCTTGACGCAGCCGCCTCGCGCCTGGTGAAGGACATGATCCGCCAGAAGGTCTCTGAAGGCTGCGCCGTCATCCTGACGACGCACATCCTTGAAGTGGCCGAGCGCATGGCCGACCGCATCGGCATCATCAAGGATGGCCAGCTGCTGGTCGAAGGCAGCCTCGGCGACCTGCAGTCGCGCGCAGGCGCAGCCGGCCAGTCGCTCGAAGACGTCTTCCTGTCGCTGACCGCCTCTGCTCCGGCCGTGGCCGCACAATGACCGGGGCCAAGCCGAAGAAGCCGGCCCAGGCCCGGTCACTTCCGCTGAAGGGCAAGCCGGGCAGCGTGCTCTGGCTGATGGCTCATGAACTGCGCATCTACTGGCGGCGCGGCAGGATGAACCCGAAGAGCGGCCTGATCCTCGCCGGCCTGCTGCTCGCCTTCTGGGCCGGCATCAGCTTCATCTTTTTCATGCGCGTCGGCCCCGCCATCCCCCCGCCGCCATTCGACGACGGCTCGGCGGCAGGCTTCGCCCTCGCCGGCGTCAGTCTGGTGATCGCCTTCATCGCATCCGTTATCGTCAGCTCATCGATCCTCGCCGCGGTGGAAGCGATCTACACACGCAACGACCTCGACCTGCTTCTCTCTTCGCCGCTGTCGCCCTGGCGTATCCTGATCGTGCGATCGTCCGCCATTGCTGTCGGCGCACTGCCGCTCTACGCCGGCCTGCTCGGCCCACCGCTCTTGTGGCTCGCCGTGTTTTCGTCGCCGCTTTGGCTGTCCGCGATCATTTTCCTGGTGACGCTGTCTTTCGCGGCAACGGGGATTGCACTGCTGATCGTCACCGGACTGTTCCGCCTGATCGGACCAAAAAGCACGCGCGTGCTGGCGCAGGTTCTCTCCGCCGTTGCCGGCGCTGCGGTGTTTCTCGCCTTCCAATACTTCAACATCGCCGGCCGCGGCGACAACAGCATGACCCCGGAAGAGGCGGCCGCTCTGATCGACCAGCTCAACATCGACCCGCACGTCTGGTGGCTGTTCCCTGCACGCGCCATGACCGGCGACCTTCCAGCGACCATCCTCTGGATCCTCGGCGCCGCCATCATCTTCCCGCTCGGCGTCTTCATCTTCAGCCGCAGCTTTGTGACGGACGCGGCCGCAGCCGCCGCCATGGGCCGCAGGAAGAAAGTTGCTGACGAGCGCATAGCCGCCGTGCGCGGCGGCGTCATGAACTCCGTGGTGCGCAAGGAACTCCGGCTGCTCGTTCGCGATCCGGTCCTGCTCTCGCAGATCGGCCTGCAGCTCGTCTATTTCCTTCCGTTGGCCTTCCCGCTGCTCAATCCGGAAAGCCGCTTGCTGACCGAGGCCGCCTTCGCGCCTGCGCTGACGCTCCTTTCCAGCGCCCTCTCGGGCAGCCTCATCTGGATCACGGTTTCGGCGGAAGATGCGCCGGACCTGATCGCATCGGCGCCTGTCCTCACACGCCACATAGATCGGGCCAAGCTGATTGCGGCGATCGCGCCGGTTCTGATGCTGATGCTGGTTCCGTTGATCGCGCTGATCATCCGCAACCCCTATGTCGGGGCCTGGGCCAGCGCAGGGGTCGTGGCTGCATCGACATCCTCGGCGCTGATCGGCCTGTGGCGGCGCAAGCCGGGCAACCGGCGCGAGTTCGTGCGACGGCGTTCCGGCGGGTCGGTGCTGACCATGCTGGGACAGAGCTTCGTTGCGCTTGGGCTTTCTGCGACCGCCGGGCTCGGCGCCTATGGCCTGCCGTGGCTGGCGCTGATTCCCGGCATCATCGCCTTCGCGATCCTCGGCGCACTCTATCGACCCGCGCCGGCATTTGCCGCTGCAGCCTAGACTTTGAGTTTCTGGGGCTTCAGGTCCGCGAATTTGCGGCCATCCTTCGCCATCGAGCGAAGCAAGCTCGAGACCTTGATGTCGGGAATGTTCTTCGACACGCGCTCGACCACGTCCAGCACGCGCTGCAGCCCGACCTTGTCGCCGAGGAACATCGGCCCGCCCTTGTCCTGAGGCCAGCCATAGCCGTTGAGCCAGGTGACATCGATGTCGCCTGCCCGCTGGGCCATGCCCTCTTCCAGGATAGCGGCGCCCTCGTTGATCATCGGGAACACGCACTCTTCGAGGATGTCTTCACGCGTGACCTTGCGTTGCGCCACACCGCTTTGAGCCGCGAAATCCTTCACGATGGCTTCGACCTCGGGAGACGGACGACCAACCCGCTTCTCGTCATAGTCGTAATAGCCCGCGCCAGACTTCTGGCCGCGACGGGGCGTGCGCTCACAGATCATGTCGCGCAGCGGGTTCGCCGTCTTCGCGCCCGGCTTCCAGCCGATGTCGAGGCCGGCGAGGTCCGACATCTGGAACGGACCCATCTTGAACCCGAAAGCGTTGAACGCTGCGTCGATATCCCAGGGCATCGCGCCCTGCTTCAGCAGGAACTGCGCCGGCAGGCCGCGCTTGTAGAGGATGCGGTTGCCGATGAAGCCCGGGCACACGCCCGCGAGCGCAGCCACCTTGCCAATCTTTTTCGCCAGATCCATGGAGGTCGCGACTACCTCATCCGACGTGTGACGAGCGCGCACGATCTCCAGCAGCTTCATCACGTTGGCCGGAGAGAAGAAGTGCAGGCCGATCACGTCCTGCGGCCGCTTCACAACTGATGCGATCTCGTTGATGTCCAGCGCCGATGTGTTGGTGGCGAGGATCGCGCCCGGTTTGCAGATCCGGTCGAGGTCCGCGAAGATTTCCTTCTTCACGCCCATGTCCTCGAAAACCGCCTCGATCACGAGATCACAGTCGGCGAGGTCCGCCCGATTGAGCGAGCCTTCCAGAAGTCCCATGCGCACGCCGACTTCTTCCTGCGGGAAGCGGCCCTTGTCGGCCGAGGCCTGATAGTTCTTGCGAATGACGCCGAGGCCGCGGTCGAGCGCCGCCTGTTGCACTTCGACGATCTTCACCGGAATGCCGACATTGGCGAAGTTCATCGAGATGCCGCCGCCCATCGTTCCGGCGCCGATGACGCCGACCTTCCTGATCGGCCTCACGGGCGTTCCCGCCGGAAGTCCGATCGTCTCCCACGCGGCCTTGGTTGCAGCGGCGATGTAGGCCGAGATTTCGTCGGCCGGCGCGGCGGGGGCGGTAAGAGATTGCGTCATGGCGGTCCCTTGAATATTGGCGCGGGTGGTCCCGCGTCGTTGCCTTGTGCTTCGGGAAATGTCCGTGCCGCGACGGCAGTCGCGCGTCAACATTCCGCGCACCGACGTCCAGGCCCGAAGACCCGCCGGAAGCTGCGACATTCCGCCAAGAGAAACCGAACGGTACTTACTTGCTTGTGGACAAGCAAATTAATTGGATAGCCGCATGAGCAGCCGGAAAACCCCGGAAAAAGGCGCTTCGGTCGCCACGCTGGAGCCCACGCGCCAGACCCAGGCCGAGCGCCGGGAAACGGCCGAACGCGCCATACTGGAAGCGGCCAAGACCATCGTCGCCGAGCGCGGGCTCGACGAACTGACGCTCAACGAAGCAGGCGAAATGGCCGGCTACAGCCGCGCCCTGCCGGCGCATTACTTTGGAACGAAGAGCACGCTGCTCGCCGCCCTCGCCGACCACATCATGGCCAGTTACGCGGTGCGTGTGCGTGCGACGGTAACGTCTGGCGAAGGTCTCGACCGCCTCTGCGAGCGTGTCGCGTTCTACATCGACGATGGCTGCCGCGATCCGAAAAGCCTGCGCGCCTTCCAGGCCATTCTCGGCGGCGGCCTCACGCGGCCCGAGCTCGCACCGCTGGTCGAACGCCTCAACGCCGATTCCATCGACGGGCTTGCAAGCCTGATCAAACGCGCCCGTGAAAAGGGCGAAATAAGAGCCGACGCCAGGCCGCGCGCTGAAGCGTCCATCATCCTGGCCTCTATGCGTGGAGTCATGTTCCAGTGGTTGATCGATCCCGATCACGTCAAGCTATCGCGAGTGCGCGACACCCTGATCTCGAATATTCGCAAGTCGCTGCTCCCTTAAGAGAGCCAGCTGCACGCAGCCTTGAGCATTGGGCGCGCACCCGCACGTCCGACGCGGCGCTGTTTGATCGCGACGCACATCTCACCTATGGCGACTGGAACGAATACGCCGACATGCTGGCCGACGCGCTGACACAGCGCGGGCTCGGTCACGACGACGTCATCGCTGTGCGGTGCTCCAATCGTATCGAATGGGCCGTGATCGCCATTGCGGCGGCGAAGATCGACGCTGGCCTTGTTACGCTCGATCCCGAGCTCGATGTGAGAGCCCTGCGCGAGCGCGTCATCCTGTCCAATGCATCTGCGGTCATCATTGGAGATTGCGATCCGACTGGCGTCGCCCCGGCGCTGGCGGGACTCCCCTTCCGCCTGCGCGCCACGATCGACGTTCCGGCGCCCGGGTTCTTCGATTTCTTTGATCTGTTCCCGGCCACCGCGCCGCGCCGCTTCTCGCGAGCGCGGCCTGCGCTGATCTCCTGGACACAGGGCGAGACGCGCCGAGCTATGCCGATCATGCTGCCTCGCCGCATCGTTGCGCCGGTGGCCGGCCCTCGCGGACATACAGGGGCCGGCTGTTCGCTGCTTACGGTTCCGCTGCATCGTGTCTGGGGTCCGGTGCAGTTCTGGGCGGCGCTGGACGAGGGCCGCAGTGTCGCTTTCATGCGCCGCTTCAAACCCCGCCTTGCCCTTCACACTATCGAGCGCCGCGCCGTTACGCACTGGAGCGCCCTGCCCGCCGTGCTTCATGAGATCGCAGCGCTTCCGGCATGCGACGTACGCAAGTTCGACCTGTCATCCATGCGCGAGCTCGTGGTCGGCGGCGCCACGGTCGACTGGCCGCTCAAGCTGCGACTGGCCAACCTCTTCGGTCCAATCGTCAGCGAGGTCTATGGCTCGACCGAGACGGGTCTCATCAGCGTGATGCCGCCCGAAAATCCGCACTACAAGCCAGGCTCATGCGGCCGTCCGCTCGATGATGTGGTCGTCGAGATCCGCGATACCGAAGGCCGCAGCCTGCCCGCCAACGCGACCGGCGAGATCTGGGCCCGCACGCCACGCTCGCTCGCCTGCGACCTCCCGGGCACATACCTGTACCGCGACGCCAAGGGTTTCATTGCGACGGCCGACCTCGGAAGGCTCGATGAAGACGGATTCCTGTTCGTGACCGGGCGGACGGCCGCCCGCATGCCGCTGGCGTTGCGGCAGGCTGGATAGCGCCCTGTCAACAGCCGCGCTAAGAACGGCGAAGACAACAAGGATGTTGGGGAGGAAATCATGAGACTGATCGCAGTTCCGCTGCTTGCTCTGGCGTTCGCCGCGTGCACCAGCGAAACAACCGCTTCCGCGCCGGAAGGTTCGGCGTCGACAGAGCCTGCGGCCGTTGCTGCCGCTCCTCCGCAGAAGGACCCTTTGCTCTCGGCTGTCGGCATTGGCGTATCGGACTTGGCGAAATCGACGGATTTCTACGTCAATGTCATGGGGATGCAGAAAGTCCGCACCTACAAGCTCGATTACATGGACGAGGAAGTCCTCGGCTATCCGGACGGTGAAAGCTACATCGTTCTGATGCACTGGACCGACGGTTCACCGCGCAACTACAAGGACCTGCCCATCAAGATTGTTACGCGTGTGAAGGATCCGGCTGCGCTCGCTGCGAAGATCAAGGCGGCTGGCTATGAAGTGACGCGCGAGCCTCAGCCCAGCAGCCAGGTCGGCGGCGCCGTCGTTGGCTTCGCCAAGGATCCGGACGGCTATGTTCTGGAACTTCTTCCGCTGCGCCAGCCAGCAGCGGCCGCGCCTGCCTCTGGATCGAACT
>DATBNA010000562.1:0-3720 GCA_036554545.1 Hyphomonadaceae bacterium | reverse complement strand
CGCAAAGGGCGGCTATCCATCCGGCAACACCGGCATCGCGGAGCTGACCGGTCGTACTGAGGACATGGGCCGCTTCAGGGCGCCAAGCCTGCGCAACGTCGCCGTTACCGCGCCCTATATGCACGACGGGTCGATCGGGACGCTGGATGAAGTGCTGGATCACTACGCAGCGGGCGGGCGCACGATTGCGGAAGGCCCGAACAAGGGCGTCGGCCGGGACAACCCGCTGAAGAGTTCATTTGTCCCGGGCTTCGAAATGACCGCAGAGGAACGTGCCGACCTGATCGCCTTCCTGCGCTCGCTTACGGACGAACAGTTTCTGACCGACCCCCGCTATTCAGACCCGTGGAAAGAAAGGAAATAACCGATGCTGAAGCGTACCCTGCTTGTCGGCGCCATGTGTGCGGCCCTTGCGACGCCCGCCTTCGCCCATTCGACCCTGAAGAGCACGACGCCAGCCAGCGGCTCGGTCCTGCCGACTTCTCCGGCCGAGATCGTCGTCACCTTCAATGAACCGGCCCAGGTGACGTCGATGGTGGTGGTCGAGACCGGCAAGCCCGAGCGCAAGCTGGAGTTCATGCCGTCCGGCAAGGCCACCACCTTCATGGTCCACGATCCCAAGCTCTCCAACGGACGCAACGAGGTGAAATGGAAGGCCTTGTCCAAGGACGGCCATGCCATCTCGGGCTCGATCATCATCGTCGTGAAGCCGGGCGCCGTGCCGACTTCACCCGCTCCGGCCAAGCATGATCATTGATGCTTGAGCTGCTGGCGGCGCTCACGAAGTTCTTTCTCTATGCGGGCGCGTTCGCCGGCGCGGGCGCAGCCTTCGCATCGGCCAGCCTTGGGCGACGCGCCAATGGCGGGGTTGCGGGCAATATTCCCATTATTCGCGGAGGCGCGCTGCTTGCCGCGATCGCCGGCCTCGCCGCTGTCGCCATTCTGATCCTTCAGCTGGGTGGCGAGTTCATGGGACCGGCCATGTCGGCCGTGCTGTCTTCCCCCACGGGCACGGCGCTGGCGCTGCAACTGGCGGGCGCTGTCCTTCTCCTCCTGTCCGCCGGCGCCGGCGGGTTGCTGCAGATTGCCGGCCTCATCGGGGGAGGCGCGCTCCTTGCCTCGTTCGCGGTCAACGGACACGCGGCAGCCGCCAGCCCGGCTGCGGGGTTCGTCGCCTTCCTGCATGTCTGCGCCGCCGCCTGGTGGCTCGGCGCCCTGTTTCTTCTGCGACCGGCATGCAGCGCCCTTGCCGGCGCCGACCTGGTTGCGCTGGTTCGAAGATTCAGCCGCATCGCCCTTGTCGTCGTCGGCGCCATGGTCGCCGCCGGGCTTGCCCTCGTGCTGGTCCTGGTCAATTTCAGCCACGGGTTCACACCCTATGCGCAGCTGCTTGCGACCAAGATCGCGCTCGCTGCTTTGGCTCTTGGCCTTGCCGCCAACAACAAGCTGGCGCTGACGCCGCAGCTTGGCGGCGAGGACCGCGTCGCAAGGCAGGCCCTGCGCCGCTCGATCGCCTTCGAGATCTTCCTGATCGCAGGCGTCCTCGCCACGACGGCAATCCTCACCACCTACACGTCTCCGCATGTGTGACGAGACCTTTCCAAGCGCACCTGCCGAGGCATGCTGGATCGCTGGCGCGCCGAGCACGGCGCCAGGCGCGTGATGCACCTGGAGGTCGGTGCGTGAAGGAACACATCGCGAAGGCCGCCGCCACGAGCGGGCCTCATGCCGCGAACAGCCTTCGTCAAATGCTGCAGATCACCTACCGGTTTGCGCCATTCGTTGTCGACGGCAAAAGAAAATCACAACCACGACCCTGTCCGAAGGTGTGTGCGACATCGCAGTCTCTACGGTGATCAAGGACATCAATTTTGCAGAGTATTCCAACGTTTGGGTTGCGCAGCCGGAGCCGCGCGAAATCGGCGACATGCGGGACGATCCGCACGAGTAGTAGAGACCGCGAACAGTCGGTGGCTAACCTTGCAAGTCAGATTGCCTACCCTGGTTGCAAATCAGAGCGCTAGAGTGGCGGTGGTGGAGGGGACTGGATTCGAACCAGTGTACGTCTGAGACGGGCAGATTTACAGTCTGCTGGATTTAACCACTCTCCCACCCCTCCAGGGGCCGAGCGCGATGGCTTGACGCCAGCGCAGATGAGACCGAAACGGAGCCCGGCCTCTCAGCGGAGCGCGTCTTATAGTGACGAAGGATCGACCACGCAACCGCCCCGGAAAGGGCGGCAAATCCGGGGGTTTCCGCGGCCGCGGGCAACGTCCGTGGGATCGCGCGACGCGCAGCTCCAGCCGCGACGGCGAGCCGGACGCAGGCGTCGATGACGGCGCCGACAAGCCGTGGGAGCGGGAGCGACCTGCTGCTCGCGCGCAAGGCGACGGACCGCGGCGCTTCCAGAAGCCGCATGGCGAGTTCCGCGGCAAGCCGGCGCGTTTCGATGACAAGCCGCGCGACGATTTCCGCGGCAGGCCCGACAGGTCTGTCGACCGGCCGGAACGCGCTGCGCGCCCGGAGCGCTCCGGGCGCGATGGAGATACCCGAGGCGACAGGCTGCATCGCGGCAAGCCCCAGCACGCTCCGCGTCGCGACGACCGGCGTCCGCAGCACGGCGGACAATGGGAACGGCGCGATGCCGCTTTCGAGGAGAATGGCGAGGTCTGGATCTGGGGGATACATGCCGCTGGCGCCGCGCTGGCCAATCCGAAGCGAAAGATCTCCAAGGCCTATGTCTCGCGCAACGCCGCGCAGCGTGCAGGACTCGATGCCGACGCCCTGCCCTCGTTCGCGCAGCTGCTGGAGCCAAAGGAGATCGACGAGAAGCTTCCCCCCGGCGCCGTGCACCAGGGGCTCGCCGTGCGCTGCGCGCCGCTCGATGGACTCGACATATCGGAAGCAGCCATCATGCCGGAGAAGCCGCTTGTTATCCTCGACCAGGTGACCGATCCGCAGAATGTGGGCGCGGTATTCCGCTCTGCAGCGGCGTTCGGCATCGGCGGCGTCGTCATGCAGACGCGTAACGCACCGGCGCTCGGCGGCGCGCTGGCGAAGGCGGCGACTGGCGCCATCGAGAAGCTGGAGGAGATCCGCGCCGTGAATCTTTCGCGCGCCATTGACGCGCTGCGCGATGCAGGCTGGCGCGTGATCGGGCTGGACGGATCGGCGGATCAGACGCTGGATGAGGCGTTCGCTGGCGACGAGCCGCTCGCCATCGTTCTCGGCGCCGAAGGCGCGGGCATCCGGCCCGGCGTCGCCAAGGCCTGCTCGGGCCTTGCGCGCATTCCGATTGGCGAGGCGATGGAAAGTCTCAATGTTTCCAACGCGGCGGCGATTGCGTTCTACGAGGCTTCGCGGCGGCGTGGCGCGCCTCCGCCGCCGGTAAAGCGGCCCGCCATTGTTGCGCCGGACGATGATGCAGACGCGGACGAAACCGACTAGGGTTGAGTCGGATACTGGTATCGGAGGGACATTATGCGGGTCTTCCTGGTCATCCTCTTTGCGGTAGTCGCGTTCGGCGCGGTGGGCGTCTGGGCGCTGGGCCAGTTCGGCCATGTCTTCCTCGGCCCACAGTATGCGGCGCGCGAGCCGCTGGTGATCGAACCAGAGATCGTCGCCGCCAGCGATCAGGCTGCGCCTCCGGCCGCCACGACGAATTCTGCGCCGACGCTGCAGTCGCAACCTGCCGCACCAGCAGCGCCAGCGCCCGCGCCA
>DATBNA010000552.1:0-1547 GCA_036554545.1 Hyphomonadaceae bacterium | reverse complement strand
GGAAACCGGCCGCTGTAGGCGGCGCGCGAGACCTTCGGTTCTCGCCGAAGAATTTCGGCCAGTGCGGCAGCCGCTTCCGGCTTGCGGCCAAGCTGCCCCAAACTTGCAGCCAGCATCTGGTGGCCCATCCAGTAATTCTTGTTCATGCCGACGACGCGCTGCGCCACCTCCTCCGCCGCATCGAACGCCCCAAGCTGGTAGTGGGCGATCGAAAGGGCCGGAATGCAGCGTACGATCGTTTGATCGTATGGTCGCAAGCGCAATGAAGACGTGACCGTGCTGATCGCTTCCTGGAACTCGCCGATGCAATCGAGCGCGTAACCCAGCACGGCGTGGGCCTGGACCAGGCTCGGGTTGAGCGCAATGGCGCGTCGCGCCTCTGCAATCGCCTCATCATGCCGGCGCAGCCAAAGCGAGGCCTGCGCCACGTGGAAATGGCCCCTGGCATCTTCGTCGTCGAGCGCCGTCGCCTTGCGGGCAAATTCAAGCGCGGTTTCCAGCGCGGCTTGCGGGTCTTTCGCCCATCCCATCTGAGCGGCCCAAAATTTCGTGGACGCCATGCTCGAATAGGCGCGTGCATATTTCGGATCGGCCTCGATCGCCGCCGCAAACAGGCGCTGGGCCTCGCCCGCATCGATTGCGGTAAACCTGTTGTGGTGCCAATTGCCGCGCTGCACCAGATCATATGCGGCGGCATTGATCTTTGGGTTCACTGCGGCGCGGCGCTGTTCGTGCCTGTGGAGTTCCGGCTCCACGGCGGCCGCAATTCTGGCGGTGATTTCGTCTTGCACGGCAAAGACGTCGTCGATTTCGCGGTCGTAGCGATCCGCCCACAAGTGGAGGCCCGTGGTGGCATCGGTCAGGCTTGCCGTGATGCGCACCTGATTGGTGGACTTGCGAACGCTGCCTTCGAGTATGTAGCGCGCGCCAAGTTGACGACCGGCTTCGACGGCATTGATGGACCGCCCCTTGAAGATAAAGGATGAGTGGCGGCAAATGACCGGAAAGCGGCACCAGCTGCCGAGCGCGGCGATCAGATCCTCGCTGAGCCCGTCGGCGAAATATTCATGCGATGGGTCATCACTCAGATTGTGGAACGGCAACACCGCGAAAATCGGCCGATCGTCGATGCTCGGAGATGTCGCGCCAGCCGGGTCGGCGCTGGCTTCGGTGACTTCGCCGACGAAACGGATGCCCTTGCGCGCCATCGTGCGAATGAATTTTTGTTGGCGGCCGTTGTCGCCGATCGCCTTGCGGACGGCATTGATGCGGCTGTGAAGCGTCGAGTCGGAAACAATGCGCCCGCCCCAGACGCCGGCGACCAGATCGTCCTTGCTCGTTACGCGGTCGCGGTTCTTCAGCAGATAGACCAAAAGGTCGAAGACCTGGGGTTGCAGAGCCACAGTCTCGGCGCCGCGATTGAGTTCGCGGCGAACCACGTCAACTTTGCAATTCGCAAAGAAGAACTGCACGCGGCCTCCTTTCGGGCCCGCGCCGGCGTGATTCAACAGGCCGAGCGGCGGCAGTCATGATTATCACAACGGGTT
>DATBNA010000508.1:0-2058 GCA_036554545.1 Hyphomonadaceae bacterium | reverse complement strand
GAAGACGGCAAGGAGCTGCCGCGCGGACAGACCGGCGAGGTCGTGGGCAAGTCGATGTCGATCATGTCCGGCTATCACAACCAGCCGAAGAAGACGGCCGAGGCCGAGTGGTACAGCCCTGAAGGCGAGCGTTTCATCCGTACCGGGGATGTCGGCCGGTTCGACGAGGACGGTTTCCTCGTCCTTGGCGACCGAAAGAAGGACATGATCATCACCGGCGGCTTCAACGTCTATCCGAGCGATATCGAAGCCGAACTGGCGAAGCACCCCGCGGTGCACGAGTCGGCCGTGGTGGGCATTCCTTCGCGCGAATGGGGCGAGACGCCGGCCGCCTTCGTCGTGCTGCGACCAGGCCAGCAGGTCGAGGGCGAAGCCCTGCGCCAATGGCTCAATGGCCGCGTCGGCAAGGTTCAGCGTCTGACCTACCTCACTGTCGTTTCTTCCCTTCCCCGGTCGTCGATCGGGAAAGTGCTGAAGCGCGAATTGCGCGACGGTTTCAAGGCCCAGACGGCCTGACGCGTTCCCGCATTGCAGCGACCTTGGGCGTGGCTCTATGGTTCCGGAAACGGGGCGGAGCGAGGAATACGCATGACTGAGGCCGGGGCCCGACAGCCGACAGACGAAGAACTGGCGGCGCAGGGAATGACGGTGGCTGCCGTCGCGCGGCGAACGCCGGACCGTCTGGCGGTCATTTCGCCTTCGGGCAATCGCACCTGGCGCGAGCTCAACGACAGGGCCAACAGGCTGGTCCGGTTGTTCCGCGCACGCGGCCTTAACCCGGGCGATGGCGTAGCCCTCCTCGCGCATAACGGACCAGAGTTCGTCGAGGTATGGGCTGCGGTGCAGCGCTCTGGCCTGCGCCTTACGGCGGTAAACTGGCACCAGTCGCCCGAACTGATCGCCTATGTGGTCGACAATTGTGATGCGAAGGCGCTGGTCGCCAGCGGCCGCTTTGTCGCAGGCGCAACGGAGGCCGCGAAGCTTTCAGACAAGCTCACCGTAAAGCTGGCGTTCGCCGGCGCCATTGAAGGCTTCGACGACTACGAAGCTGCGCTTGCGACCCAGTCGGGCGAGAACATCACCGACGGCAAGCCCGGAACAACGATGCTCTACACCTCCGGCACCACCGGGCGGCCGAAAGGCGTCTACCGCAAGGCGCCGGCGGTCTCGCAGCTCACGACGAAGGTCAATGAGACGGCGAAATGGAATCCGCTCGAGGACGTGGCGCTGGTGACGGGCCCGCTCTATCACGCGGCCCCGCTGGGCATAAACATGGTGATCCCCATCAACGCCGGCGTCACCGTGGTCCTGCAGGACAAGTGGGACGCCGAGGACACCCTTCGCCTCATCGAAAAGCACAAGGCGACGCACACGCACGTGGTCCCGACGATGATGCACCGCATGCTTCAGCTGCCTGAAGAGACGCGGAAGAAGTACGATGTCTCCTCCATGCGCTGGATCATTCACGGGGCGGCCCCCTGCCCTGCCCACGTTAAGAAAGCGATGATGGATTGGTTCGGGCCGGTCATCCACGAATACTATTCGTCCACAGAAGGCGGCGGGGTCTATGTCGGGCCGCACGACTGGCTGAAGAAGCCGGGCACCGTCGGCAGGGCCGTGCCGGGCGTCGAGATCAGGCTGCTGGATAACGATGGCAATCCGGTTCCGCAGGGCCAGGAAGGCCTCATCTATGTAAAGGCGCCGGATGTCGGCCGCTTCGAATACTACAAGGAGCCGGCGAAGACGGAGTCGAGCTATCGCGACAACTGGTTCACGCTCGGCGACATGGGCCGGCTGGATGCCGACGGCGATCTCTTTCTCACCGGACGCACGGCGGAGCTGATCATCTCGGGCGGCGTGAACATCTATCCGGTCGAGATCGACGAAGTGCTGATCCGCCATGAAGGCATCGCTGACGCCGCGGTTGTCGGCGTGCCCAATGAGGACTGGGGCGAGGAGATCAAGGCGGTGGTGGAGCTGAAACCCGGCTGGAAACCGACGCCGGAGACCCTCCAGTCCATTCTCGACTTCGCAAAGGAAAAGCTGCCGGGTTTTCAG
>DATBNA010000502.1:0-3736 GCA_036554545.1 Hyphomonadaceae bacterium | reverse complement strand
TCCTTTCGGGCGGACCAGCTGAAGGGATCCGCGGGCGGCACGATATCGACCCTCTCCGTGCGGACCTTGGTGACGCCGCTGGCCGTCTTTACCGCGGCGACGATGCCGTCGAGCGCGGCTTCTGAAGGAGCGACGCCTTCGAGATCTATGGACTGGCCGCTTGCGGTCGCGTGCCATTCAACGAGGCCGAGGGAGGCAAGTGCGCTGTTGGCGGCGACTTCGACTCGAGACTCGATGCTGCCGGCGGAGTTTGGACCGAACCACGCCCCGATGACGAGGGTCAGCAGTACGCCGGCAATGCCGACGGCAAGCGATTTTATCGCTAGCTGCTTTCCCATGCCTGTACTGCTCCAGAGCCCCACATTTTGCTGCTTGCAAGCGCCCTTCCCTGTTGGCCCCAACCTCCCTAGAGGTATCGGGCCTCAACCCCGGACGTCGCGTTTGGCCCAAGGATCGCCAGAAAAGCCGAGAAAGCATGCGGATTCTCCCGCAGGACGATCCGACGCGCCTGCGCTTGAGCACATTTCGTCGACCGCGAACGCGACGGTAAAACTGCTCAAGTCTCTCGACATGAAGAAGGCGCGTTCCGAAACGGGACTTTTCCTGGCCGAAGGCGCGCGACTTGCGGAAGAAGCGCTCAACCATGGATGGGCGCCGGCATACGTTCTCGCAGGGGCGGCAGCGATGGAGCGGCCGCAGACCGCAGCACTACTCGCGCGAATGAAGAAGGCAGGCGCGCGCGTTCTGACGGCGAGCGAAAAGGTGCTGGCGAGCGTGTCGCGGAAAGACAACCCGCAGACTGTCGTTGCAGCGTTCCAGCAACGGATGACAGAGCTGGCTGAGCTGCCGACGGATGGGCCGCGGCGCTGGGTGGCGCTTTATGAAGTTCGTGACCCGGGCAACCTAGGCACGGTGATCCGAACGGCGGATGCAGCCGGCGTAAACGGGGTGATCCTGGTTGGACAAACCTGCGATCCGTTTTCGGTGGAGGCGGTAAGAGCGACGATGGGGTCGCTGTTCGCCATGCCCGTCGCGGCGGCGAAGTTCGCGGAATTCAACGCCTGGCGTGCGAAGGCCGGCGCACGGATGGTGGCGGCCTCGATGCGAGGATCTCGCCCCCACCACAAGGCGGACTATGGCCTCAAAAGCATCGTGCTGATGGGCAACGAGCAGGCTGGATTACCTACGGAAGTCGAGGCGGAGTGCGACGAGTTGGTGCGCATTCCAATGATGGGCGCAGCCGACAGCCTCAACCTCGCCTCGGCCGCCACTGTGATGATCTATGAGATCTGGCGGTCCCGCGGCTACGCCGGAGCGGGCAAGTAGATGGCCGGCGAGTTCCAGCTTCTGATTTCTGACGACTGGCGTGACTACGAGCTGCTGGACTCAGGCAACCGGCGCAAGCTGGAGCGGTTCGGCAGGGTTCGCGTGAACCGCCCAGACCCACAGGCGCTATGGATGCCGCAGAAGCCGGTCGAGAGCTGGAAAGCCGATGCGGTCTTCGCCTCGAAGGACGACGAGGACGAACGCGGAGCGTGGAGCTTCTCCGGAAAACCGCCGCCGGATGACTGGCCCATCGCATGGGAGGATCTGAAGCTGAATGCGCGACTGGCCGCATTTCGCCACATGGGCGTTTTTCCTGAGCACTCCGTGCACTGGCGCTGGGCGGCGGATCAGGTGAAGGCAGCAAAGCGCCCGGTGCGGGCGCTGAACCTGTTTGGCTATACTGGCATGATGTCGCTGGCGCTGGCGAAGGCGGGCGCCGAAGTCGTGCATCTCGACGCTTCGCCCAAATCGATCGCGCAGGGTCGTGAGAACCAGGAGAGGTCGGGTCTAACCGACAAGCCGATCCGCTGGATCTGTGACGACGCCATGAAGTTCATGGAACGCGAAGTCCGACGCGAGCGGCGGTATGAGGCGGTGGTGCTTGATCCGCCGAAGTTCGGGCGCGGACCAAAGAACGAGACGTGGCGGTTCGAGGAAGATTTCCCAAAATTGCTGCAGCTCACCAGGCAGTTGATGAGCGACAAGCCGTTGTTTGTCATCGCGACGGTCTATGCCGTGCGGCTGTCCTACATGGCGGTCGGCCAGTCGCTGGCAGGGGCGATGGGCGCCGGCAAGGTCGTCAACGGCGAGATGGCCATCCGCGAATCCGGTACGCGCGACCTCGTGTTGCCAACCGGCCTCTTTGCGCGCTGGACGCCCTAGGGCTTGCGTTTCACCCTGGTGATCACAGAGGTGAAGCTCAGCGCCGGCGTGCCGCCAGCCGTGACGAGGCCGCGGACATAGATCAGCCGGCCGCCTGCCCGCGTGACTTCACCAGTTGCTTCCATCACGTCGCCGACCTTGGCGGCGGCGAGGAAATCCCCTGACAGATTCACGGTAACGGTGGGCCCCTGCGTGTGTTCCTCGGCGATGGCGTAGCAGGCGAAGTCCGCAAACGTGAGGAAGCAGCCGCCATGCATGAAGCCGCCGCCATTCATGTGGCGCGGCTCGGCGACGAAACGGCAAACCGTCCGGCCCTGCTCGTCCTTGCGCGCATAGAACGGCCCCGTTCCTGTCTCGAAGGTATCCTGGGGCCAGGTTTTCCAGCCCGCCCAGGGGCCAGTTTCGATCAGTTTGGCTGTGCTCATAAACTCGCGTCCGGGAAGGAATTTCCCTTTGCCTAGCGGGCTAGATTGCAATTGTCATGGGACTGCCGGGAGGGCATGGCGACGCGCCTTGAATTGGCCGTCCTGTTCGCGTATCTGCCTCTGCTCTGGCCTATAGGGGTATAGCTCAGCTGGTAGAGTACCGGTCTCCAAAACCGGGTGTCGGGGGTTCGAGTCCCTCTGCCCCTGCCAGGCTTTTCAGGATTTGAGACCCGGACGCGCCAGCATGCGGTCGCGCCAGTCGGCGAGATGCTTGTGCTCTTCCCAAGGGCGGAATTTCACGACGCGTCCGAAGCCCATACAGACATGCAGCGTGATGTCGGCAATGGTGAAGCGATCGCCGGCGACGTAGGGGGACTGGCCGAGGTGCTGGTCGAAGTATGCAGCCGACTTCCGGACGCGGCCTGAGCAGATTTCTGCCCATTCCTTCGACTGCGGCTTCTCGAGTTCTGCCATCGCGGGGTGCGAATTGCGGAACCAGCCGGCGAGCTGGAAGAAATAGGTAAGTTCGACGCGGCGATCCCACATTTCGATACGTGCGCGCTCTTTTCCATTCACCCCCATTAAATTGGGTTCGGGATGGAGCGCCTCAAAGTACGTGCAGATTGCGCGGCTTTCGGTGAGCGGCGGTTCGTCGTCAAGTTCAAGCGCGGGGACCTGGTTGAGTGGGCTGAGAGCAAGATAGGCAGGCGTCTTGTGGTCCTGCCTGATGATGTTGATCTCGGTCTTGGGAGTCTGATCCCAGACGCCTTTTTCCTGCAGGAAAAACTTCACGCGATCCGGGTTCGGCGCCCGCGGCGCGTAATAGAGCTTCATCTGTCCCTCCTCCGGTGTCCGTCGCGCTGTTTGCCCTTGCGGTTGTCCGGGCGCTTGCCGGGCTTCGCGCCTGAGCGAACCGGCGGCCGTGGTCCGACGCCCCATATCTCGCCGTGGATCTCGACGTCGCGGCTCAGCCGTTGGTGGTGCGGCTGGTTCTTTGGCTTGGCGCGAACCGGCTTGCTGTCGCGGAAAGGCGTGGGACGCCTGCGTTCCGGGATGTGATCCGCGAACTCCGCCAGAAGCTGGGACGCTGGAACTTCCTCAAG